>JAIEQN010000717.1 GCA_019747685.1 Gemmataceae bacterium | reverse complement strand
TCATCCCGGGCACGATGGTCAGCACGTCCACCCCGAACCGGGCGAACTCGCCCCGCCACGCCTCCGACATCCCCACCAGCGCGAACTTGCTGGCCGAGTACTCCGGCCACGCCGGCATCCCCTTCCGCCCGCACATCGAGGTCACGTTCACCACGCACGGTTGATCGCCGCCGGCCAGGTGCGGCAGGGCCAGCCGGGTCAGCTCGACCGGGCCGAAGAAGTTCACCTCCAGCACGTGCCGGTTAATCTCCTCGGTGGAGGTGGCGAAGTGGCCCCAGCTCCCGACCCCGGCGTTGTTGACCAGGATGTCCAGCCCGCCGAACTGCCGCACGGCCTCGTCCACCAGCCGCCGGCGGTCGTCGGGGCTGGTGATGTCGGCCGGGACCGCGATCGTATCGCCGCCGAGTTGGCGGGCGAGGTCACGCAGGGCGTCGGCGTTCCGCCCGGACAGGGCCACCCGCGCCCCGGCCGTCACCAACGCCTCGGCCGTGGCCCGGCCGATGCCACCGGACGCCCCGGTCAGGATCACCCGCTTGCCGGCCAGGTCGCGCCGCATCGCCGCCACCCCCTCTTGCCCAGTTTACCGGCCGCGGTTGGCCTTCCCAGCCCCGGACCCGGCGGTTTACCATGCCCGGCCCCCGTTCCCCCGTCACGGACGGTACGACCGATGCGGTGGCTGCTGGTCGGCTACATGTTCCTGTTCATCGACCGGCCGTTCGAGGTCTGGCCGTGGCTCGGCGACCTGCACGTCGAGCGGGCGTACATGCTCTTCACCCTGGCCGTGTGGCTGGTCTACCCGGGCAAGCGGTTCCTGCCGAACGCCCAGCACGCGGCCTACGCCGCGTTCGCCGCGGCCGTCTTGCTGGCGTGGGGGATGAGCCCGTGGGCCGCCCAGGGTCAGCACGTCGTCGAGGACTGGTTGAAGATCGTCGTCTTTTACGTCCTGCTCGTGACCACGATCCACGACGAGGAGGGGCTGAAACACGTCGCCGTCGGCTTCCTGGTGGTCATGGGCCTGTACCTGTTGCACTCGCTCCGCGAGTACCTGGGCGGGAAGTACACGTTCCGGATGGGGATCGCCCGGATGGTCGGGGTGGACAGCACCCTGGGCGACCCGAACAGCTTCGGGGCGAGCATCGTGCTGGCCCTGCCGATCGTCGCGGCGGTCTGGAAGGCCGGCCTCGGCGGGCGGGTCGGCCGGCTGCTCATGACCGGGTACGTCGGGCTGTCCTGCCTGTGCGTCCTCCTGACCGGGTCCCGCGGGTCGCTGATGACACTCGTGCTCTGGTTCCTGATCGTCATCGCCGGGTCGCGGCACCGGCTGGCGTACCTTTCCGGGTTCGTCCTGGCCGCCCCGCTGGCGTACCTGGCCCTGCCCGATTCGCTGCAGAACCGGTTCGAGACGATCGTCAACCCGGAGGTCGGGCCGGAGAGCGCCCGGGTGTCCGGCGAGGGCCGCATCCAGGGGTTCTTCATGGGGATGGACCTGTGGGCGGCCAACCCGCTGACCGGCATCGGCCCGGGGGCGTGGCGGCCGGCGACCGGCAGTTCGGCCGAGTCGCACAGCCTGTACGGCCAGCTCGCCGGCGAACTCGGGACGGCCGGGGTGGTCACGTTCCTGGGGGTGCTGGCGGCGTTCGCGGCCAACGTCCGGGCGGTCGGGGCGGCCCGGCACTCGTTCCCCGACCACCGCGACGACCTGGTCTACGGCCTCGGCCGGGCGGTCGGGGTGTCGGTCTTCCTCCTGCTGTTCCTCGGGGCGATGGGGCACAACCTGTTCCGGTTCACCTGGCTGTGGTACGGCGGGTTCCTGGTCATCGCCCGGTACTGCGCCGCCCGCCGGGCGGTCGACTGGGAGTACGACCCGGAACCGGCGGACGAGTGGGAAGCCGAGGCGGAACCGATCCCGGCCGGGTGGGTCATGCACCCGCCGCACCCGTAGCCCGCACAGGCCGGGAGGCCTGTGCCACCAGAAAGGCACCACAGGCCGGGAGGCCTGTGCCACCGGATGACTTGGTGGCCCGGGCCTCCCGGCCTGTGCATGGTTCACCCCACTCCTTGCAACGGTGGCGCGGTTCCGGCAAAATGAGAGGGCGTCAACCGGCCGGTTTCGCGGCCGGGTTGCCCCGGAGCCGCCCCGTCGTGCCCGACCGCCGCCGTCACCTTTTCGCCCGCGGGCTGTCTGCCGCCCTCGGGGTCGTCGCCGCGGCCGCGGTCGGCTCCGCCCAGCAACTCCCGCCCCAGTCCGACTCCCGGGTCACGCTCACCGACTCGGGCACCCTGACCGGCGACCAGATCAAGCAGGCGCTGGGGCAGCTCGGCGGGCTGATCGACCTGCCGCCGGACATGCTGGCCCAAATCCGCGAGCGGGTCGGCCGGGTCTACCCGCCCGAGATGATCGACGCGATCAGCCGGCGGATGCTCCGGGACCCGGAGCTGATGAAGCAGCTCCGGCAGAAGGCCCGGGAGCAGGCCGGCAAGGCCGGGCCGGGCGGCTCGAAGACCACCCTCCCGCCCGACTTCGACAACCTGATCCGCCGGCACGCCCAGAATCCGGGGGAGAAGAACGGTACGGGGACCGGACCGTTCCTGCCGTCCGGCCAGCCGACCCAGCCCGGGGGGAAGCGGACCGGCCCGAGCCGCGGGCTCGACGAGCCGGGCCCGCCGGCCGTTAACAACGCCGGACCGGGGGACGACGGCGGCCCGTCCCCCAACCCATCTCCGCCCGAACGGCAGCGGAACAACCCCGGCGGCGTCCCCCAGAAGAATCCATTCCAGCCGAACACTGGCGGCTTGCAACCGCCCGCTAACCCGGCGACGCCGCCGGACGTGGCCCTAGCCCCGCCCGAGGCGGACGAGCCCCCGCGGGCCAAGGCGATGCGGGCGGCCGCCGGGCTGTGGGAGCGGAACGTCGGGCCGCTGGACGAGACGCCGGCGGTTAAGCAAATCCTGCTCGACGTGGTCGAGGCGACCGGCGACCTGAAGGACGGCGAGGGCAACAACTTTTGGGAGTCGCTCGGCAAGGAGGCCGGGGAGGCGACCTCGTTCTCCGACTTCCTGAACGGGGCGGCCGGCGGGGCGGAGAACTGGTCGATGCCGCGGCTCGAACTGCCGAGCCTCGGGCCGGGCGGCGGGGGCGGCCCGACCCTGCCGGAGGTCGGCGGGGGCGGCGGCTGGTGGGAGCGGAACTTCGGCGGCCGGCCCCGCACCCCGTCGGTGGACGGGCCGTCGGGCGGCCTCGGCATCGACTTCGGCATCCCCGGGATGGAAGGGTCGTGGCTGCCCGTCGTCCTCCTGGCGGCGGTGCTGCTCGGGGCGCTGGTCTGGTGGCGGTTCTGGTTGTTGAAGGACGACCGGGCGGCCCCGGCCGCGGCGTTCGGCGGGCTGGGGGCGTGGCCGGTCGACCCCCGGCGGATCACCACCCGGGCGGACGTGACCCGGGCGTTCGAGTACCTGAGCGTGCTGGTCTGCGGGCCGGCGGCGAAGACGTGGACGCACAACACCATCGCCCGGGCGCTGGCCGACCTGGCCGAGACCCACGGGGAGGCGGCCGTGATGCTGGCCCGGCTGTACGAGCTGGCCCGGTACACCCCGGCCGACGAGCCGCTGACCACCGCCGAGCTGGCCGAGGCCCGCCGGCTCGTCTGCCGCCTGGCCGGGCTGGACGCCGAATGACCCGCCTGCTTCCCGCCGCCGTGGCCGCGGCCGTGCTCGCGGCCTCCCCCGCCGCGGCCCAGCCGCCGGCCGCCCCGCCGGTCTCGATCCCGGCCGACGGGACCGAGGTGTTCCGCTACCTGCTGCACAAGCGGGGTGTCAAGCCGCTCAAGGCCGCGGAGCTGGCCAAGCTCGGCGACTCGTCCCACCTGGGCCGTGTGATCGTGATCGTGATCGGCCAGCCGGAACGCTCCGGGTTGACGGGCGGGACGGCCGCCGACTGGGGGGGCCGGGCGATCCGCCGGGGCGGGGCGGCCCTGATCGCCGGCGACACGTATCACGCCTTCGACCCGCCGTACGCCCAACCGCTGGTGCCCGGCGGCCAGAACTGGCGGTACGCGTTCTTCGGTCGGCGGCTGACCAACCGGGACCCGGACCGCGTCTACGCCGACAACCCGAACTGCCCGCTCGCCGTCCCGTGGCCGCGGCCCGCTCGGTCGCCCGACGGCCCCGAGTGGGGGCTGTTCGACGGGCTCACCCGGGTGGCCACCAACCGCCCGAGCTTCCTGCAACTCCCGGCCCTGACCGACGAGTTCCAATCGGCCCTGGCCGGGTTCCCGCCGGGTACGTGGCTCGACCGCAACCGGTTCAACGTGGCCGACCGGTCTTACCCCCTGGCCGTCGGCGGGTCCGGCCCGCAACCCGAGGGCGGGGAGTCGTACCGGTTCCTGGCGGTCGCCGACCCGGACGTGTTCACTAACGAGATGATGATCCCGCTGCCCGGGGTCGAGCCGTCGGACAACCTGGAGTTCGCCCGGCGGGTGGTGTCGTTCCTGGTCGAGGAGGGCGGCGAGGACCGGCGGACGCGCTGCCTGTTCGTCCAAAACGGGAAGGTGATCGAGCGGTTCGACGCCCTCGAGTCGGTCATCAACCCGCCCCCGCCGCCGCTGCCGATCCCGGCCCTCGGGCAGCTCCAGGAGAAGCTGGTCGACGCCGGCAACCAAATCCTCGACAAGCTCCAGGAGAACGACGCCCTGAACCGCGGCCTGCTCCCCGGCGACGAGGACCGGCGGGCCGCCACCGTCCGCAAGGTGGCCGAGTACCTGCTGGTGGTGGCCGCCGTCTGGGCGGCGATCATGGTGGTGCGTAGAGTGTGGGGGGCGCGGCACCCGGCCGACCTGCCCCCGCCCCCGCCGGCCGGCCGACCACCCGTTCGGGAAGGGACCCGCCCGGCCGGGGTGTTCGACCGCCGGCAGAAGGAGCTGCTCCGCCGGGACGACCTGGCCGAGCCGGTCCGGGCGGTGATCCGGGAGATGTTCCGGGCGGCCGGCGCCCCGGCCGACGCCGGCCCCCGGCTCCCCCAGGTCCGCGTCGCCGGCGCGGTCGGCCGGCCGGACACCCTGCTGGCCGCCCTGGAGGAGCTGTGGAAGGTGGCCTACGACCGCCCGGCCCGGGTGACGGCCCGGCGGTGGGCCGCCCTGGAGCCGCTGTTCGTCCGCGCCAAGCAAGCCCACGCGGACGGCAAGTGGGCGTTCACCTGGTACGACCCGGACCCGACCTGACCGGGCACCCCGGTTCGTGACCGGCCGTTAACACTCAACGCTGAGCACCATGAGCCTGGCCCCATCGGTCAACCACGACGCCATCGACGTCGGCGGCGACTCCCGGGCCGCCCGGGAGCTGGCCCAGCACGCCCGGGTCCTGTCCCAGAAGGTGACGGCCGAGGTCGCCCGGGTGGTGGTCGGGGCCGAGGCCGTCACCCAGCAGTTGCTCATCGCCCTGTTGGCCGGCGGCCACGTCCTCCTCGAAGGCGTCCCCGGGGTGGCCAAGACGACCCTGTCGAAGGTCTTCGCCCGGCTCCTCGGCTGCCAGTACCAGCGGGTCCAGTTCACCCCCGACCTGCTCCCGTCGGACGTGACCGGCACCTCCATCTTCGACCGGAACAAGAACGACTTCGTCCTCCGCAAGGGGCCGATCTTCACCCAGGTCCTCCTGGCCGACGAGATCAACCGGGCCCCGGCCAAGACGCAGTCCGCCCTGCTCGAAGCCATGCAGGAGCAGCAGGTGACGGTGGACGGGCAGTCGCTCCCGCTGACCCCGCCGTTCCTGGTCCTGGCCACCCAGAACCCGATCGAGCAGGAGGGCGTCTACCGGCTCCCCGAGGCCCAGCTCGACCGGTTCCTCCTGCGGGTCGAGATGGGCTACCCCGGGTTCGCCCACGAGGTCGAGCTGCTCAAGCTGCACAGCCGGCCGCCGGCCGAGGTCGACACCCAGTTCACCCCCGAGCTGATCCTCGGCCTCCAGGCCCGGCTGCCGGCCGTGTACGGCGAGGAGTCGCTGTACGAGTACATCGTCCGGCTGGCCGAGGAGACCCGCCGGCACCCGGACGTGGCCCTGGGGGCCAGCCCCCGGGCGGCCCTGAACCTGCTCAAGTGCGGCCGGGCCCGGGCCGCCCTGGACGGCCGCCACTACCTCACCCACGAGGACGTGCAGGCGGTCGCCTTCCCGGTCCTCGGCCACCGGCTGATCCTCCGGCCCGAGGCCGAGATCGAGGGGAAGCACGTCGCCGACGTCGTCCGCGAGGTGCTGGCCGCCGTCCGGGTGTTCGAGGCCGGGTGAGCCGGGAGGAATTAACCGCGGAGGACGCAAAGGACGCGGAGGAATCGGACAGAGAGTTTGCGATCTTCCTCGGAAGTGTCTTCCTCTGCGACCTCCGCGTTCTCCGCGGTGAAACGTTTCATGCTTACCGCCCGCGGCTGGTGGTTCCTGGTGGCGGTCGGGTTCATCCTGGTCCTCGGGGTGAGCCTGCTGCCGGACTACACCGTCGGCCCGGCGGTGGTCGGGCTGCCGCTGCTCGTCTGGTTCGCGGCCGAGTGGGTCGCCTTCCAGACCCGGCTCAACTCCGTCCTGCCGCGGCTGCGGGTTACCCGCCTGATCGTCCAGGGCGACCGCGAGGTGCCGACCGTCTGGGCCGGGCTGACGTTCGAGGTCCGGGTCGAGGTCGAGCAGAACTCGGCCGCCGCCTTTCCGTTCGTGCTGCTCGAAGACCGCGTCCCCCAGGCCGCTGACCGGGTCTCCGGCGACTCCGGACAGGTCGCCGACCTCCGCCCGCACGACCCGGCCCGGATCACGTACACGCTCCGCTGCCCCGCCCCGGGGATCGTCCGGTTCGAGGGCGTCCGGCTGCGGGTGGCCGACCTGAACGGGTTCTTCTACCACCGGGCCTTCCTCCGCGAGGAGGCCGAGTTCCTGGTCCTGCCACCCTTGACCGGCGAGGAGGGCCGGCAGCGGGCCGACAAGCGGTTCAACACCTTGCCACCGCCGGGGGCGCACCGGCTCCGCCGGCCCGGGTCCGGGGGCGAGCTGCTCGACCTGCGGGACTACCGGCCCGGCGACCCGCCGAAGATGATCGCCTGGAAGGCGTCGGCCCGGCGGGACACCCTCATCACCAAGGAGTACGAGAGCGACGTGCCGGTCCGGTGCGTCCTATTCCTCGACACCTCGGACGGGGTCCGGCTCGGGCCGCCCGGCGAGACGCCGCTGGTCAAGCTGGTGGGGGTGGCGGCCGGGGTCGCCCAGGCGGCGGCGGCCGGCCGCGACCTGGTCGGGCTGACCACGTTCGACGAGGCGGGCGCGAACGTGACCCCACCAGCCCGGACCAAGCTGCACATGACCGGGCTGCTGCGGAAGCTGGCCCAGGCGGCGGCCCTCCAGCCGGGGACGGCCGACGTGTCGGCCGAAGCCCTGACCGCCCGGGCCTACCCGCTGGCCGTCGAGCTGTACCCGGAGCTGATGAACAAGCGGGTCAACCGGGTGCCGTGGGGCCGGCTGTGGCGGCCGCTGCTGGACCGGTGGTGGGGCTGGCTGGTCCTCGGGATGATGCTCCTCCCGGCCACCTTCCTGGCCGCGGCCTACTTCCTCCAGCGGTGGTACTTCGTCCCCTACGCCGAGGCCCTGGCCTACGGGACGATGGCCCTGACCCGATGGTGGGGGTCGGGGCAAATCCGGGTGCTGATCATCCCGCTCCCGGCGAAGCTCGTCTTCTTCACATTCCTGCTCTTCCTGCCGGCGCTACTCGGCGGGTTCATCTGGTTCGTGTACGGGGCCAGCGGCTGGCTCGGCGAGCGGCGGCGGCAGCTCACCAAGCGGAAGCAACTGGCGGCCGTGTTCGCCCTGCACGACGGGACCGGGGCGGCCGGGGTCGAGCACCTGATCCACGACGACCCGGCCCACGTCGCCCGGGTCGGCCGGTTCCTGGCCGAGCGGCAGGTCCGGGTGCCGGTGCCGCTGTACGACGACCGCGGGCGGTATCGGTTCCGGTCCCCGGGCAAGGCCGGGGTGCTGGCGGCGGCGCTGACGGCGGCGGTCAGCCGCGCCCGGGACAACGAGCTGTACGTGATCCTCGCCGACCTGGCCGAACTGGGGTCGGCCCTCGACCCCGTCGTCCGCGCCGCCCGGGTGGCCCGGGCCCGCCGGCACCAGGTGTTGGTGATCGTCCCCTGGCCGGCCGACGTGCCGCCGCCGGGCGAGGAGCCGCAAGCCCCCAACCCGGACGCCGACCCGATCGAGCCGCTGCGGCGGCGGGTCGGGCTACCCCGGCCGGGACGGAACCTCGTGCCACTGGTGCAGGCCGCCCTGACCCGGCAGTACCACGCCCACTTCCACCGGCTCCGGCGAGCGCTCGGCCAAGCCGGGGCGACGGTCGTGCGGGTCGAGGCCGACGACCCGGTCCGCCTCGTCCTGGACCGGCTCGACCAGGTCCGGGGCCTGCGGAGCCGCCGGTAGTCGGGGATAACGGAGAAGGAAGAAGGCAAAGGGCTAGCAGGCGAGACCCCGGC
>JAIEQN010000166.1 GCA_019747685.1 Gemmataceae bacterium | reverse complement strand
TACGTCGCCTGCCCGTTCCGGTTCTGGCTCGAACACGTCCTCCGGCTCGACCCGCTGGACGACCCGGCCGAGGAGGTCGAGCACACCCGCCGGGGGGCCGCCTTCCACCGGGCGTTGGCCCGGCTGCACCGGTGGGTGAAGGAGCTGCCGGCCGCCCCCGACGGGGACGTGCCCGAGGCGGTGACGGACGACCTGGTCCGGCGGATCGAGGATGCGGTCGAGGAGTACGCCCGGCGGGCCCCGAGCCTCGCCGGCCAGGAGCTGTGGCGGCTCGAAGGCGAACGGCTGAAGCGGGCGGCGGCCAAGTACCGCGGCCACTGGCAGGAGTTCCGCAAGCCGTGGCACGAGAAGGGGGCAGTGCCGGTCCCGCACGCCTTCGAGGCCGACTTCGGCGTCCCCGGCGAGGATGTCCCCGAGGCGCTGACGATCGCCGTCGGCGACGTGGCGGTCAAGGTCGGCGGGCGGATCGACCGGGTGGACGTGGCGGACGCGGGCGGCGGGGCACTCGGGTTTTGGGTGATCGACTACAAGACCGGCCGGGCCGAGAACTACTCGGCGGCCCAGGTCGAGCGGTTCGAGAAGCTGCAACTGCCGCTCTACGCGGTGGCGGTCGAGCGGGTGCTGCTGAAGGACCGCCCGGCCCGGCCGCTCGGGCTGGCCTACTGGCTCGTCACCGACAGCGGCCCGAAGCCGATGCTGCCGTCGCGGAAGAATGCGCTGCTCACCTGGCTGATGGACCCGGGCCGGTGGGAGCGGTTCCGCGGGCAGCTCGAGACCTGGGTGGCGACCCTGGCCGGCCACATCCGGGCCGGCGACTTCCCCCTGGCCCCGCGGTCTGACCACTGCACCGAGACGTGCCGGTTCGGCCCGGTCTGCCGCATCTCGCAAAGCCGGAGTGCCGGGAAGATCAACACGCTGCCGCTGCCACTGCTGCCGAAGGAGAAGGAGGCGTAGCGGCGTCACCCGGCCCGCTCCCGGGCTGTCAGGGCGTCGTACCGGCGGCGGAGGTCGGCCGTCACCCGCCGGACCTCCGCCAGGAACGCCGCCGGGTCCGCGTACCCCAGCCGCCGGGCCAACTTCGCTAGCTCCTCGGGTGCCTCCGGCAGCCCGTTCAGTGGGCGGTCGGTGACGACCCGCAGCCGGGCCTTGACCTGCCGCAGGAAGGCGTACCCGGCCCGCAGGGCGGCCGCGTCGTCGGCCCCGAGCAGCCCAGCCGACTCCAAGGCTTCGAGGGCGTCCCAGACGTTCGGCACCAGGATGTCGGGGTGCCCCCGGCCGTAATTCATCTGGAGCAGCTGCACCAGGAACTCGACGTCGGCCACCCCGCCCGGGCCACGCTTCAGGTTCCGGGCGGTCGCCCCGGCTTCGAGCTTGGCCCGCATCGCCCGCACCTCGTCCACCACCCCCGCCGACCAAGCCCCGCCGGCCACCGCCGCCCGCACCCGGCCCATGACCACCGCCGCGAAGGCCGGCTCGCCGCGGATCACCCGGGCCCGGCCCAGGGCCATCCGCTCCCACACCCCGGCCGCCCCGGACCCGTAGTACCGGTCGAACTCGCACGCCGGCACCACCAGCGTGCCGCTCTTGCCGGTCGGCCGCAGCCGCATGTCGACGGCGTACAGCCGGCCCATCGGCCCCATCCCGGAGAGGGCCTTGATGACCCGCTGGGCCAGGTCGGTGAAGAACTGGCCGTTCGGCACCGACGCCCCGCCCCCGGCCGTGCAGCCGTCGGCCGCCTCGTACACCAGCACGAGGTCGAGGTCGCTGTGGTAGCTCAGCTCCCGGCCGCCGAGCTTGCCGAGTCCGAGGACGGCGTACCGCCCGGCCGGCTCCCCGTACTTCGCCCGGACGGCCGGCTCGACCAGCTCGACCACCTGGTTCAGCACTGTGTCCGCCAGGTCGCT
This sequence comes from Gemmataceae bacterium, assembly GCA_019747685.1. Lineage (GTDB taxonomy): Bacteria > Planctomycetota > Planctomycetia > Gemmatales > Gemmataceae > Urbifossiella. The sequence continues at coordinate 6,578 of JAIEQN010000166.1, read as the reverse complement.
CAGGGCCGCGGTCGTCTGCCGCACGCCGGCCTTGCCGAGCAGGTCGGCCACGCCGATCCGCAACAGCTCCTTGTCCTGGAAGCTGTGCAGGATCGGGTCCGGGTCGCTGGCCCCGCGGCAGAGTTCCGCCAGCTCGGCCCGCAGCTCGTCGGCCGGCCGCGGCCGGTTCAGCACCAGGCTGTCGAGCAATTCATCCGCCATCCCGGGGTTGTTGATTAAGAGGCCGGACAGGAACGGGCTGCCGGCGCACAGCTCGACGTACAGCTTGAGCGTCGCCGGGTTGGCGCTGAACAGCTCCCACAACACGGCCTTGGCCCCGAGCGACGCCGACACCCGCTCCAGGTTGGTCAGGGCCTCGTCCGGGTCGGGGGTGTCGGCGACGGCCCGCAAGAGCGGCGGGGCGATCGACGCGAAGAAGTGCCGGCACCGCCGGTCGGACAGGAACGGGACCGACTCCCGGGCCAGGCCCTGGAGGTTCCGGTAGGCCTTCGGGATGTCCCGGAAGGCGTACCGGCCGAGGGCGGCCTTCACCGTGGCGTCGTCCGGGTCCGGGTCGAGGATCAGGTCGGACTCCGGCTCGGCCCGGCCGCCGGCGTCCGGGAACGTCTGGTGCAGCAGGTGGTCGAGGACGGCCCGGTCGACCGCCGCCTTGTCGTGCAGGTCCTTGAGGAACCGGTCCAGGGGATCGACCAACAGGTCCCGGGCGTCCAGCGGCGGCGGGTCGGACTCGTCCAGCGGGGAACGCCTTTGGGCGGAGAGCGTGTTCGGGGCGAGCGGGGGGCGTGAGCCCCCTGTTTCTTCGGATGGTGGCTCCACAGGGGGCTCACGCCCCCCGCTCGCCAAACCCCGCTCCTGGTAGCCCATCCTCCTCGCCAGCGTCCGCAGCTCGTCGGCGGTGCCCGGCAGCTTGTGCGTTTGCAGGTCGAACAGCAGTTGCAGCCGGTGCTCGGTCTTGCGGAGGAAGCGATAGGCATCCGCCAGGGTGTACGTCTCGTGCGGGGTCAGGCAGCCGGCGATCTCCAGGGCCTCGAGCGCGAGCAGTGTGTTCCGCTGGCGGACGGCCGGGAGGTCGCCGCCGTTCAGGAGTTGTAGGAACTGGACGGCGTACTCGATGTCCCGGATGCCGCCCCGGCCGGTCTTCACGTCCACCAGGTCGGCGGCGGCGGCCGCCCGCTGCTCCATCTGCCGCTTCAGGGCCTTGACCTCGTTGATCTCGGCGAAGGAGAAGTACTTCCGGTAGACGAACGGCTCGACCGCGGCCAGGAACTCGCGGCCCAACTCCGCGTCCCCGGCGACGTGCCGGAGCTTGATGAGGGCCTGCCGCTCCCACGTCCGGCCGCGGGTGTCGTAGTAGCTGAGCGTCCCGGCCAGCGACCGGGCCAGCGGCCCCCGCCCGCCGTCCGGCCGCAGCCGCAGGTCGACCCGGTAGGCCGCCCCGCGGTCGGTCGGGGCGGACAGCAGCCGAACCACCTCCTGCACCACCCGGGCGAAGAACTCGTCGTTGCCGACTGCCGACCGCCGGCCGGCGGTCTCGCCGTCGTGGTCGTAGACGAACATCAGGTCGATGTCGCTACTGTAGTTCAGCTCGTCCCCGCCGAGCTTGCCGAAGGCGAACACGGCGACGTTCGCGGGCTGCCCGACCGGCCCGGCCGGCGTCCCGAACCGGTTCCCGACGGTCCGCCGCGCGTGCCGCAGGGCGACCTCGACCGACGCATCGGCCAGCCGGGCGAGTTCGCGGGTGACTTCCTCCAACGGCCGGTCGCGGAGGATGTCGTTGGCCCCGACGCGGAGGGTGTGGCCGGCCCGGAACCGGCGGAACGCCCGCAGCACGGCCCCGTCGTCCCGGGCGGCGTCGACCTCGGCTTGCAGCTGCGCCGTCAGCTCGGCGGTGGACGGGTTCCGCTTGGGCGGGGAGCGGACGGCGTCGAGCAGTTCCGGGTAGTGGGCCAGGGCGTCGGCGAAGAACTGGGAGGCGGCGAGCAGGTGGAGGGCGGCGTCGAGCCCGCGGCCGCGGCCGTCGAGCAGCCCGGCGAGGTGGGGCCGGGCGGCCGGCCGGGCGAACAGCCGTTCGAGGTTGTTCAGGGCCATGTCCGGGTCGGCGACCCGGGGCAGCAGCCGGCCGAGGGCGGGCAGCAGGTCGGCGGCCGGCTTGGGGCCGAGGTGGGCCGCCAGGGCGGCGAGGTTCCGCCGCCCGCGGTCGGGGTCGCGGACGGCCTTCAGGACGAGTTCTTCGGCCGACGCCATCCGGCTATCCTACCACGTCGCCGGTTTGTGGATCGTCCCGTTCGCGTCGGTCAGTTGGGGCGGGAACTGGGCGGCCGCGAGGTGGGCCGGGTCGATCGTTTCGTGCCGGCTGGCGACCTTCTTGAGGTCGTTGCTGCCGTGCCGACCGGGCAGGACCGGGAAGAGTACGACCACCGGCTTACGGAGTACCTGCCGGACGACCCGGATCGGCTCGCACAGGTCGGAGTCGTTCGAGACGACGACCGCCGCCTCGCAGTCGTTCTGGAAGGCGTCCAGCAAGAGGTGGGTGGCGAGGTTCACGTCCGATCCCTTCTCCTCGGACTTCCAGACGTGGGCGGTGTCGGGGCCGCCGGACGGCGGGCTGACCAGCTTCAGGTACGTCTTCGACTTCCGATACTGCCCGAGGTGGATGGCGAGTTCTGGCAGCGTCCGGAGGGCGCGGAGGAGGGTTTGTTGCCGGACGGGCTGTTGCGGGTCGGACGGGTACGGCTTGACGAGCGCGGTGAAGTAGCGAACCCGGTGGAGTTGGTTGGTCGGCGGTGGGAACGACAACCGGCAGAACTCGACGAGGTTCAGCCACTTGTGCGGGCCGTTCTTGAGGCACCCGTAGTAGAGGTTGAAGGCGTCGATGTAGAAGTTGGTGAGCATGGGGGCGAAAAAAGCTAGGGCCGCCCTTGAGGGGCGGCCCCGCTACCCGGCCGCCGAAGCGACCGGGGGTGTATTGGGATTATACCATCTCGATCGGCCGCCGCAAGCCGCGAGGTGAGCGATTCCGCCGCCCCCGGGCCGGGTCCCGGACGGCCTTCAGGACGGCTTCGTCGGCGGACGGCATGGGGTCATCGTATCAGCCGGCCGGGCCGAACCGAGCCTCGTCGGTTTTGTCGCCGACTGGCGGCATCAATTCTTGCTTGACCCCTCTCCCCCGTCGGGTTAGCTTGGCTTCCAGCCCTCACCGTTCTGGTGGGCGATCGCCAATGCAACGCGAACTCGAAGGTCCCGGCCCACTTGGCCGCGCGATCAGGACTGGGGTCGGTCTATCGCTCCTCGCCGCCGCATGGTTCAAGGCGACCGGTCGTCCCGGAGGGGTCGTCCTGACCGCGGCCGGCGGGTTCGGGTTGCCGTTCGTGTGGCTGCTCGTGGCCGTCGTCATTTACGAGCTACTGCTGGCCGGGTGGCTGCTCTCCGGGGTACGACGGGCAGGTGCCACGCTTACCGCGATGGTCACCTTCGCCGGCTTCGCCGCCCTGTCGGCCCACGCCGGGTGGATGGGCCGGGCGAGCTGCGGCTGTCTGGGTGAGGTCGCGGTCGCCCCGTGGTGGACCTTCGGGTTCGATCTGGGTGCCGTCTGTGCCCTGGCCGTCAGCTTGGCGGGTCCCGGTCGGTGGGCGGGGGCGGTCGGCGGCGTAGTCCGCTTCGCCGGCTGTTGGGCGGTCGCCGTGGCCGGCTGGACCGCGGCCGCCGTCCTGACCTTCGGCTCGTCCGACGCCCTAGTCGCGTACCTCCGCGGCTACCGGGTCGTCCCTCTCACGTCCGTCGTCGATGTCGGTTCGGTGCCGGCCGGGCAGCCATCCTCCGGGGCCGTCGTACTCCGGAACACCACCGCGTCGACCGTCACCGTCGTAGGCGGGACCAGCGACTGCTCGTGTACCTACCTCGCCGACCTGCCGCTGGTGCTTCCGCCCGGCTGCGAGGGGCGGGTCGTCGTGCAGGTCGGACCGAAGGACGGTCCGGGGGAATTCCTCCACTACGGCCACTTGTGGACGGACGCCCCCGAGGGGCGGCGGACGATCCCGGTGACCGTGGTGGGTCGGAGCGTCGGCCCGTGACGGCGCGGGCCGGACCGGGGCCACCGGCCCCATCACACGAGGAGGACGGGACGGTGAACATGACCCGGACGGTTCGACGGTGCGCGTGGTGTTCGGTCGCGGTCCTGCTGGCGGCGGCCGGCCTGCTCAGCACCCCGCCCCTGAAGGCGGATCCCTCGACGGGTGTCCAGTGCCCGGGCAACTACGACAGCAACCGGAAGTACCTCGGCTGTGAAGAGCCGGGCAAAAAGTGCGACTACTTCGACGAGTACGGGAAGTGCCAGGACGCCCCGGGCGGGACGGCCTGCACCTGCGCGCCGTGACAATCGCCCCGCGGCGGCCGGTCAACCCGACCCCGCCGGGAAGGCCGTTATGACACGCGGGCCGGGCCTCCGGCCCGCTACTGGAGGGGGCTATGCGGCGTCTGGTCAGTCTCGCCGTGCTGGCAGCGTACGGTCCGGTGGCCCGCGGGGGTGACCCGAGGGCGGCCTTCCTGGCCGACTACGATGGCCCGGCCCGGCAGCTCCGTGAGGCGTATGGGAACTGCACCGCCAAGGTGACGACCACCGTGTTCGGCAAGGACGGCCGGCCCGTCCAGGTGATGACCCAAACGATCCGGATGACCGGGCTGTCCTACGTCATCGAATCCGGGAGTCAGTCGGTCCGGCCGGACGGCCAGCGGACCGCGTCCGCCGCGTCGGTCGGTGGCAGCAACCCCCGCTACGGGTTCACGCTAATGGAGAGCCGGAAGAAGGGCGGGTATGTGTTGTCCGAAGTCCAGCCGGCAGCCGGACGCCGCGACCTGGTGCTAAGCCCTCTTTGTTTCCCGTTTGCCAACCAGCAGCCCGGCGGGCGGACCTACCTCGACCTGGTTAAGAACCCGAACACCACCGTGGTCGCCTACGAGGACGTCCCCTGGCAAGGTCGGCCGGCCAAGCGGGTGGTGGCCGAGTTCGGCCTGATCCACCCGGCGACCCGGACCCCCATTACCTCCCGCCTCGGGTTCCTGTTCCGGCCGGACAGCGGGTGGGTGTGCTGCGGCGAGCAATCCCTGCCCGCCAACCCGAGCGACCCGCCGTCGCTCGAGGACCGCTACACCTACGAGGCCCGGGCCGGCGAACTCCCGGCTCCGAAGTCCGCCGAACGGTGGCTCCTGGAAGGCCCGACCCCCCGACTGCTTAGGCGGACCGAGATCACCGAGTTCCGGCGGCACCCACCGCTACCCGACCGGGAGTTCACCCTGTCCGCGTACGGGTTCCCGGAGCCGGACCACCTGCCCGACCCCGACCCTCGGCTGGCCGAGGGCGGCGGGGCCGACCCGTCGCTGTTCCCGGAGGACCCGAAGCGGCCACGCGGGGTGCCGGCCCGGGGCTGGGCGCTGGGCGGGGTCGCGGCCGTAGCCGGGGTGGTGCTGCTGATCCGCCGGTCCCGCCGGACCGCGGCTGCTCACGGGGCCGGCGGGGGCCGTCCGGCGTTCACGCTGGTCGAGCTGCTGGTGGTGATCGCCATCGTCGCCGTCCTGGTCGGGCTGCTCCTGCCGGCCGTCCAGAAGGTCCGGGAGGCCGCCACCCGCTCCACTTGCCAGGACCGGCTCCGCCAGATCGGGCTGGCCCTGCACCACCGACACGACGCGGCCGGCGGGCTGCCGGCCGGGATGACCCGCCAGCACCCGAGCGGGCCGCCGTGGCCGTGGGGGTACTGGGGAGCGGGCTGGCAACTCCACCTCCTCCCGTACGTCGAACAGGAGGCGGTCTACCGCCGGGCGGCGGACGACTACGCCCGGCCCGGGCTGTTCAGCTCCCCGGTTCCGCACGCCGGGCTGTCGGTCGTCGTACCCCTCTACACCTGTCCGTCGGACGGGCGGGTCGGGTCGGTCCAGGTGTACGTCCCGGACGAACCGACCCTGGAAATCCCGGGGCCGGTCCGCGTCGCGCTGACCAGCTACCTGGGCATCAGCGGCACGAGCTGCGCCCGGGACGACGGGGTGTTGTACAAGAACTCGAAGACCCGCTGGGCCGAGGTGACGGACGGCACCAGCCAGACGCTGCTGGCGGGCGAACGGCCGCCGGCCCCGGACTTCGGCCAGGGCTGGTGGTACGGTGGGTTCGGGGACGACGGGTTCGGATCCGGGAACTCGATCCTCGGGGTGCGGGAGCCGGGACCGGGGTCGGTGTGCGGCGGGTCTCCCCAGCACTTCCGGCCGGCCGCCGGGTTCAACGACCCGTGCGGCGTCTACCACCTGTGGTCGCCCCACCCGGGCGGCGGCAATTTCCTGTTCTGCGACGGATCGGTCCGGTTCCTCGCCTACTCGGCCGACGACATCCTGCCGGCCCTCGCCACCCGGGCCGGGGGCGAAGCGGCCAGTCTTCCGGATTAACCCCGTATCACCGGGCCGAGCACCCGCCGGCAGGTGCCCAGCACGACCGGCCCGAGCTGGCGGACCAGCCCGGCGAACGCCTCGGGGTCGCGGTCGGCGGCGAACCGGCGGAGGAGGTCGGCCGGCGGCGGGTCGGTGCGGGCGGCCCGGCG
>JAIEQN010000872.1 GCA_019747685.1 Gemmataceae bacterium | reverse complement strand
CTCGTCCTCATGCCGCCGGGTTACAACACCGAGACGCCGGGGGCTAGATGTCTTCAACACGGCATTAGGGCTTCTAAGCCACGTTGAACACGACTCGAGGATGTCGTCGGCCGAGTTGGGTGTCGTTCGGCGACCGTTACAGGGGATGCAGTACCGAAGGTCCGTTCAAGCACAACTACTGGAGATACTACGCTCAGCCCTCCTGCGTTGGCAAGAACAAAGCCGGGTCGCCCCCGACTTTTTCGCTCGCGGGTCGAAGTCGGCAGTGGGGTTCCAGATGTGACTGCACCCTACCGTGGCGGGCCGCCGGCCGGGACGACCGGCCCCGGCACTTGCCCCGCCTCCGGCCACGCCCGAAAGCCCGCCGGCACCACGCCCGGAGCTGCCGCCGGCCAGCCACCGGTACCGCCGCCCCGCTTCGCCGACTCGGCCGCCTCCTGGCTGTACACCAGCGGCTCGACCCGCAGGTCGTCGAAGTACGCCACCCCCGTCCCGGTCAGGGCCACCGTCACCGCGATCTGCCCCGACGCCGGCACCCGCCGGTACAGGTGGTACTGCCGCCACACCCCGTCCTTCGACCCGGGCACCTTGGTGTCCAGCACCCGGACCGCCAGCGGCTCCCCGCCGGCGTCGTCGTACAACAACGCCCCGTCGGCCGTCCCGCCCAGGGTCCCCGGCACCTTCACCCACCCGCTGATCCGCACCAGCGTCCCCGGCGGGAACCGGACCGGCGGGCCGTCGACCGCCAGGAACGTCCGCTCCAGCGGCCGCTCGGCCCCGACCACCTTCCCGGCCCGGTCGAACACCGGCTTCGGCCGGACGTGCAGCTTCAACACGCCCTTGCCCAGCTCCGGGGCCGGCGGGACGTAGCCCTCGTCGGCCGCCGGGATCGGCCGGCTCGGCGAGAACACCGTCCGCGGGGCCGGCGGCTTGTCCCGGTTCACCGGCGGGTCGGCCAGCCCGTCCGACGGCACCACCCCGGCCCCGACCTCGACCCGGTCGGCCGGCAGCTCGCTCGCCCGGGCCGACCACCCCGGCACCCGGGCCACCGGGATGCCGTCCTTCGGGACGACCCCGCTCGGCGGCTCGAACCCGCCGTGCGGCAGGGCCGACGGGCCCGGCTGGCTGGCCGCCACCTCCCGGCCCAGCTCCCAGTGCTGCGGCAGGGTCGCATAGCTGACGGCGAACGGGCTGGCCGTCGGCACGTCCAGCCCGGCCGTCGCCCGGTTCCAGTGGTCCCGCATCAGCACCCGCAAGGGCCGCAACGCCCGGGCCGCGTCCTTGTACGCCCGCTCGTACTGCTCGTTCGCGTAGTGCTGCTGGGCCGACTGGTAATACCGGTGGGTTTCCTCCAGCAGCCGGTCCGCCCCGCGGACCTCGGCCCCGGCCGACGCGAGCTGGATGTGAACCGCCCGCACCTTCTCGTACTCGGCGTGGACCAGGTCCAACGCCCACCGGGCCGCCTGCCGGCCGTACCGGCGGGTGAAGTCCTGCCACCAGACGACCAGCCCGTTCGGCCCGACATCGTCGGTGAACACGATCGGGGCGGCGGTGTCGAACTCCGGCACGGTCAGCTCCACCCCGCCCGGCACCCGCCGCATCTCGTGCTTCAGGCACTCGACCCCGGCCGGCGAGACCAGCCACGGGTCGTACCCGTCGGAGACGGTCGGCACCCACACCTTCAGCCCGGCCACCGCCCCCTGGGCCGGGACGTACTGGTCCCCCGGCCCGGCCCAGACCAGGAGCAGGACCAGGCCCTTCTGCCGGCCGGCGTTGGCGTTGAGCAGGTAGCCCTTCACATGCGGGTGGCTGGTCTTCAGCGTCTCCACGTTGTTGCCGCTGACGCCCGCCGAGATCAACAGCGGCCCGAGCATTTCCAATTCGGCGTTCAGGAGGGCCGCCCCCTGGAGCCGGTCGGACCCGCCGGCCGCCGTCGCGAGCGATTGGTCCGACCAGAACCCGAGGCCGCGGCAGCCGCTGGCGATGCTCAGGTAGGCGAGCTGCCGGACCTGCTCCGGGTGCGGGCCGACGTTCGGGTCGGCCGCCGGCGGCGGGGCCGACCCGGGGGCGACCGGCCGGGTCGCCAGGTTGGTCAGATACCAGTCCGGGGTGTGGTTCTGCACCCACGTCCAGAACACCGGCCGGCCGCCGACCAGCCGCCGCCGCTGGCCCAGCCACTCCTTGTACGCCGGCAGCTCCAGGCTGGTGAACAGCGGCCAGCGGTGCGCCCCGACCACGTCCAGGTACTGCGAGTACGCCCCGAACCCGTCCCAAAGGTCGCCGCCCAGCGGCCGGCGGCGGTCGCCCTTGCGGATCTCCGCCCACGCCAGCCTGACCTTATCCTCCCGGGCGTCGGTCAGCCCGCCGCCGAGGTCCCAGAACAGCACGTCCGAGGCCGCGAACTTCCGCCGGAACACGTCGATCGGGCCGGCCGCGTCCGGGCCGGTGCCGACCGGCGAGGTGCCCAGCGGCGGGGCCGACGGGATGACGAACCACCCCTCCCGGGCGGCGTCGGCGATCGTCTCGGTGGCGGCGTCCGGCGGCAGCCAGAGGGCGTCGAACCCGGCCGCCCGGAGGACGTGCAGCGGGGTGCCGGTGTGGCGGATGGCCCGGAAGAAGTGGGCCTTCCCGTCCACCATCAACTGCCCGCCCTTCTGCTCGACCAGCCGGCCCGGCGTAACCGGCGTCTCGGGGGCGGTCTTCCCCGGCCCCTGGCCGGTCGTCACCGCCGGCGGGCGGGCCTCGGCCGGCGGCTCGGCCGGACGCAACACCGGCCCGATGTCCAGGTCATCGACCCAGACCTCGACCGGCCCGGGTCCCGTGTAGACGTTCAGCACCAGCCGATCGACGTAGGCCCCGTCGTCGTTCACCGGGCGGTTGATCTTGGCCTGGATGGCCGGCAGGTGCTTGCCGACCAGGGCGGGCACGTCTTCGAGGGTCAGCTTGTCCCATTGCCGGGGCCGGTCGTAGGTCTTGCCGACGACCAGCATGGTGAGCGGGGCCTGGGGGTTGGCCGGGTCCGGCTCCTTCGGGAAGACGACCCGGGCGCGGAGCTGGACGCCCGCCTTGGTCGCCTTCACCCAGACGCCGGCGGTCAGGACCGGGGAGACCGGGGCCTGGGGCGTCGGGTAGTAGTAGTGGACGAACGCCGCGTCCCCGACCACCACGTCGGCGAAGGCCAGGCTGAGGTGTTCGCTCGACGGCTGGCTGTGGAACGAGTTGGTGGAAACGTCGTGTTCCTTCTCGTCGGCCCGGACGTTGGCGTCCCCGCGGACCAGGGCGACCTGCTTGCCGGCGAAGGTGTGGCGGTGGATTTGCTGGCCGCGGGCCGGGCCGGGGACCAGCCCGACCCCGAGGCCGAGGGCGGCGAGCAGGGCGGCCGCGGCGGGCCGGCGGGTCGGCATGGCGGACGGCTCCTTCGGCCCCGGGCGGGCGCGGCACGCCGGGGTATACCGTCCGGTACGGGGCGGGGGAAGGGGAAGTGCGGCGGGCGGGGGCCCGACCTACCCGGCCTTGGCGGCCGGCGGCGGGACTTCACCCGCGACGGGGTCGGGTTCGGCCTCCACGGCTGCGGGCTTCGGCGGCGGCGGGAGGACGACCCGGCCGCTCTGCCGCTCCCGCTCGCGGAGGTGGGCGAAGATGGCGTCGAGGTCGTAGTTGAACCGGGCGGCGATGGCCTCCCGGGCGGCCCGGACCCGGGCGACGATGTCGTCATCCTCGGCTTCCATCGGCGGCCTCCGGCGGGAGTTCGAGCGGGGTGCAGATGGCCGGGGCCTGGAACCCGCGGGCCCGGCAGACGCGGTCGACCCGGCGGCGGAGGGCCGCGTTCGCCAGGTGGGTACAGTTCCGGGTTAGCAGGTATTCGACCGCGTGGACGGCGGCGGTGGCGATGTGGGCCGCATCGTTCACCGCCCGGGCCGGTAGCGGGAGGCTGGTGGCGAGGTCGCGGGCCAAGTCCGGTACCTCGTCCGTGCTCACCAGGGTCGGGATGCCGGCCAGGGCGGCGAGCCGGTCGGCGGCCGCCTCCGGGTCACCGTCCCCGGCTTCCTCGAACACGAGTTCGGACGTGACCAGTGCGAACCGGTCCCGCCGGGCCCACCAGTCCCGGGTGATCTGCTGCTCGGCGTTCCGGACCGGGTCTCGGCTTGGCCGGGCGGTCAGGTAGCTCGGGATGGTCGTTTCGACATACACCCGGGGCTTCATGGCGGCATCGGACCCGGCCGGGGCCGGGATCGCAACTCGGCCCGGCCGGAGCGAAAGGGGAATCGGCCGGCGGATTTCGTAGTCGGGGGCGGCCGGCGCGGCTGGAATGGGTGGGGAGGTCCGATGATTCCCGACTGGCTCGCCGCGGTGTTCCGCAAACCCCGCCCGGCCCGACGGCGGCGGCACGGGCGGCTCCGGCTCGAACCACTCGAAGAACGAACGGTGCTCGCGGCGGCGGTCGCCGAGCCGCCGGCCGCCACGCCCGCAGCGGCGTGGGTCGCTTCGTGGACGCCGGCCGCCGGCCCCGACCGGGCCGGCCTCGTGCGGCTCCTGCGGGACATCCGGGAACCTGGTCCGGCAGTCTACCGTTCCTTGTGGGTCGCCTACGAACTGCCGGGTCAGGCCGCCAACATGATCGCCGGCCCGGGCGGCGGGTCAGACCAGGCCACCGGCGGACGCCCGGCCCCCGACCCGGCCCAGGTGATCCCGACCCTGGCCCGGACCCCGGCGGACCCGCCCGCCCCGACGCCATCAGGCCCGGTCCAGGACCGGGCCGACCCCGAGCGGGACGCCGCCCGGACCGCCCCCACGGCCATCCGTCCGACCGGCCCCCCAGTCGTCACCCGTGGGCAGCCGGCGATCGGTCTGTTGCCGCCGGTGCCGGGCGGCACACCCGCCTCGACGCCCGCGGGTCGCTGGCCGGGTGGCTGCTCAAGGTGGCCTACCGGATGGCCCTGCGGCACCGGACCCGGACCGCCCGGCGGCGGCTCGAACAGGCCGCCGGGTGGCCGCCCCGGGACGTTGACGACCCGCTCTCGGGGGTCGAGGACGAGGAGGTCTGGGCGGTGCTGCGGGAGGAATTCGATCGGCTACCGGACAAGTACCGGGTGCCGCTGGCACTCTGCTACCTGGACGGCCGGACCCACGCCGAGGTGGGGCGGGCGGTCGGGCTGCCGCGGGGGTCGGTGGCCGAGCGGATCGGCCGGGGGCTCGACCGGCTGCGGGAGCGGCGGGCCGCCCGCGGGGTGCTGCCCTGATGGTCTTCGGTGGCACGGGCCGGTGGTGCCGTACCGCCGTGCGAAGGCCAAACCCTCACCCGGCATAGTCACCCACCGACCGGTCTGCTTATATAGGTGAGCCGACCGCGGCGCCGACCTGTTGCCGGAGACCGAACCGATGCCCCGCCCCGCCCTTCGCGTCGAACCCCCTTGAGGCCCGCGATGTGCCCGCCCTGGCCCTCGACCCGGCGTTCGGGGCCGGCGGGCTGGTCACCACCCCCCGCGGCCCCGGGGACAACGACGACGTCTCGTTCCACGACCTCGCCCCGCTGCCGGGCGGCGGGGTCCTCGGGGTCGGCCGGAACAACGAGGCCACCGGGTTCGTGGTCGCCAAGGTCCGGGCCGACGGGACCCTCGACCCGGCGTTCGGGGCCGGCGGGGTGGCGACCGTCCCGTTCGACACGTTCGCCGTCGGGGTGGCCGCGGCCCCGCTCCCGGACGGGGGCGTCCTGGTCGCCGGCAACCTCCAGCACCCCGGCGACCCCTACGGGTTCACCGGGGACCTCGCCCTCGCCCGGCTGGACGCCGGCGGGAACCTGGACCCCTCGTTCGGGGCCGGCGGGACCCGGGTGGTCGACATCGGGCCGGTCGACCAGTTGGCCGGGATGGTCGCCGCCCCGGGCGGCGGGGTCGTCCTGGTCGGCACGTCCGTCGCCCCGGCCGGGGTCTCCCGGATTCTCACCCGGGCCGACGCCGCCGGGGCGGTCGACCCCGCGTTCGGGGTTGGGGGGACGGCGGCGATCACCGCACCGTTCCGGCCGCAATCGGTTATGCCGGCGGCCGGCGGCAAGGTGCTGGTCGGCGGGGGGAACGGGGTCGCCCGGTTCGACCTCGCCACCGGGGCCCTCGACCCGACGTTCAACCCGGCCGGGGGCGGGCTGGCCCGGGTCGACTTCGGCGCCGGCACCGACAGTCGGTCCACCTTCGAGGGGCTGACCGTCCAGCCGGACGGCCGGGTGGTGGTGGTCGGCGGCCGGCGGGGGCCGGACGGGACCGACCTCATCGCGGTCGCCCGGCTGAACCCGGACGGGACGCCGGACGCCGGGTTCGGCACCGGCGGTGTGACGATGACCGACCTCGGCGGCCACGAGTACGGCCGCACCGCCCTGGTCCAGCCGGACGGGTCGATCCTGGTCACCTTCGGGATGTCGGACCGACTCGGGATGGTGAAGCTGACCGCGGCCGGGGCGGTGGACGCCACGTTCGGGGACGGCGGGGAAGCGAGGTTCGACGTCGGCCAACCCGGCGGGGTCTACCCCGGCCGGGCGGTCCAACTGCCGGACGGGCGGATCGTCGTGGCCGGTAACTCGACCACCGGCCAGTTCATCGCCCTGGCCGACGACGGGGCCGACGACCCGCCGCCCCCGGTCACCCCCGCCGGGCCGTCGGCCGACCCGTTCGCCGGGGCCGGGGTGCCGGTCCGGGCGGCGACCGCCGACATCGACGGGGACGGGGTGGCCGACACCGTGTTCGTCACCGGCCCGGGGGTGCCGCTGCGGGCGGCGGCCGTCTCCGGGCGGGACGGAACCCTCCTGGCCGGACCGTTCGACCCGTTCGGGGACGGCTTCGCCGGCGGCGGGTACGTCGCGGCCGGGGACCTGGACGGGGACGGCCGGGCCGAGTGGGTGGTCACCCCCGACCGGGGCGGCGGCCCGCGGGTCAGCGCATTCTCACTGACCGACGGAAAGCCAATCGTGCTGGCCAACTTCTTCGGGTTCGACGACCCCCGGTTCCGGGGCGGGGCGCGGGTGGCGGCCGGGGACGTGAACGCCGACGGGGCGGCCGACCTGGTGGTGACGGCCGGCCCCGGGGGCGGGCCGCGGGTGGCCGTGTTCGACGGGCGGACGGTCGGGGGCGGCCCGGCCCGGCTGGTGAACGACTTCTTCGCCCTGCCGGAGAACCTGCGGGACGGGGCGTACATCGCCGTGGCCGACGCCGACGCCGACGGGTTCGCCGACCTGGTGTTCGGGGCCGGGGCCGGGGGTGCCCCGCACGTCCTGACGGTCGGCGGCCGGCAGCTCCTGGCGGCCGGGGCCGGGGCGGTGGCCGACCCGCTCGGCAGCTTCTTCGCCGGCGACCCGGCCGACCGGGGCGGGGTGGTTGTCCGGACCGCCGACGTGGACCGGGACGGGACGGTCGAGGTGGTGGTGGCGGGCGGCCCGGTGGTGGTGACGTGCTACGCGGCCCCGGCCCTCTTGGCGGCCGACCCCGAGGCCGTCCGGGAGCTGACCCCGGAAGCCGCCCTGGCCGCCGGCATCCACGTCGGGTAGCCGGGCCGGCGTCAGCCGGGGTCGTCCGCCCAGGCGAACCCGCGGCCCCACCCCCGGCGGACCCACCGGGCCAGCAGCTCGGCCCGGGTGGTGCACCCGAAGTGCCGGAAGACGGCCTTGACGTACTGGTTAACGGTGTGCGGCCCGATCCCCAGCCGGGCCGCGACCTGCTTGTCGGTGTCCCCGTCCAGCAGGCACCGGAGCACCTGCCGGACCCGCGCCGGCAGGGCGGCCGAGCGTGCGGCATTGGGGCGGGTTGACACTTCTTGAAACTGGGGGGTAGATCGCCGGCCCGCCAGGGGGTACGATCGTCCGGGTCGTTCGGTGCCGCGCGAGCGACCACCCCTCAACCCCCGCGGCGGAGTACTCGCTCATGCGTCTGCGTCACCTGGCCGCCGCGACACTGGCCCTCGCCCTGGGGTCCGCCCGGGCGGACGCCGCCATCGTCGTCGGCGGCGTCACCTACGTCCCGTCCGGGCCGTCCGAGACGGTGATCGCCCCGTTCATCGACCCGAACGGGGCCACCACGGTGAACGCCTACAGCGGCCTCGTCCTGCTGACCGTCTCCGGGACCGGGCAGTCGTTCGCCACGCTCATCAACGACGCCTTCTACTTCGACATCACCAACGTCCCGGTCCACGACCCGGACTTCTACCAGTTGGTCGCCACCAAGGGGCCGTCGGTCTCGCTCAACACCCCGGACAACGCCTACGAGCACATCGTCTACGACGTGGACGCCGGGGCCGAGGTGACGCCCCCATACACCCCGGCCTTCCGGACAGCACCTACACGTTCGTCCTCGACACGACCCTGATCGCCGGGCCGCTGTCGTCGATCCTCCGGTTCGGGGTGGACGACGGCATCTACTCGGACAACGCCGGCGAGTACGTCATCGAGGTTACTCAGCTGGTCCCGGCCGCCCCCGGGGTGCCCGAGCCGGCCAGCCTC
>JAIEQN010000698.1 GCA_019747685.1 Gemmataceae bacterium | reverse complement strand
GGCTCGCGGTCCTCGCCGGCGACCTCGCGGTCTGTCAGCGGCGGAACGCAAACCTCATCTGCTACCTTCGATCATTCTTCCGCGGGGCCCTCGCCGGGACCGCCGACCCCCCGGCCCGGTACGGCCGCTCGGGGGCCGCGATCCACGCCCCGGGGTGACATCCGGATGAACGCCTTCCCGATCGGCCTGTCGGCCCTCGCCGCCGCCACCCGCGGCCTCGACCTCGTCGGCCAGAACATCGCCAACGCCAACACCCCCGGCTACCACCGCCAGCGGCTCGACTTCTCCTCCCGTACCACCGACGGGTTCAACGGCACCGGGGTCGAGATCACCGGGATGACCCGGTACGAGGCCCAGGCCGTCCGGACGGCCATCCTCCGCGGCAACAGCGACCAAGCCGACGCCACCACCCGGCTCGACATCCGCCGGCAGGTCGAGGCCACCCTCGGGGCCGGCCCGGGCGGGATCGGCGGGGCGTTCGAGCGGTTCTTCAACCAGGTCGAGGGGCTGACCGCCCGGCCGGACGACCCGGCCGTCCGCCGGCCGCTGATCGCCGCCGCGGGGGACCTGGCCCGGCAGTTCACCACCGCCGCCGCCGACATCGACAAGCTCCGGGCCGACGCCGGGACCGAAATCCGCAAGGTGGTGAACGAGGTCAACGACCTGACCGGCCGGATCGCCGACCTGAACGGCCGCATCCAGGTGGTCGTCCAGCGGGGCGACCAGGCCAACGACCTGATGGACCAGCGGGACCGGCTGATCGACGAACTCTCCCAGCGGGTCGACGTGCGGATGATCCCCCAGCCCTACGGGGCGATGAACGTAATGGGCACCGACACGGCCCTGGTCGTCGGCCCGTTCGCCTCGCAGTACTCGATCGGGTCGGACGCGGCCGGAAACCTGACCGTCACCCAGCAGGGGTCGAGCCGGCCGGCGACGTTCTCGTCCGGCACCCTGGGTGGGCTGGTCCGCGAGTACAACACCGACCTCCCGGCGACCCGCAGCCGGCTCGACGGGCTGGCCCGCGAGCTGATGGGCCGGGTCAACGCCCTGCACGCCACCGGGATCGGCACCGACGGGCCGTTCTCGTCCCTCGCCGGCAGCACCCCGGTCGCCGACCCGTCCGCCCCGCTGGCCGGCCAGAACCTCTGGTTCCCGGTCCAGGCCGGGACCCTCACGGTGTCCGTCACCGACGCCGCCGGCAACCGCACCAACACCGCCATCGCCTTCGACCCGGCGACCGACTCGCTGCAAGACGTAGCCGCCGCGTTCGGCGGCATCCCCGGGCTGACCGCGTCGGTCAACGCGACGACGGGCCAGCTCACCCTGACCGCGGCCGCCGGCTACAAGTTCGACTTCGCCGGGCGGGATACGAACCCGGCCGGCGGCGGGGCGGTGGCCGACCCGGACACGACCGGCCTCCTGACCGCCCTCGGGGTCAACAACCTGTTCACCGGGACCTCGGCCGGCGACATCGCCGTCCGCCCGGACCTCCTGTCGAACCCGAACGCCCTGGCGGCGTCCCGGACCGGCCAGCCCGGCGACGCCTCCAACCTCGAACGGATCGCCCTCGTCCGCGACCAGCGCGTCTTCTCCGGCCGGACGCTCTCCGGCGAGTTCGCCGACCTGGCCGCCGTGGTCGGGGTGGACGTGAAGGGCCTCGACGACCAACAAACGGCCCAGGCGGCGGTTCTGCGGAACCTGAACGGCCAGGAGCAGGCCGTGGTCGGGGTGGACACGAACGAGGAGCTGGTCCAGCTCCTCCAGTACCAGCGGATGGTCGAGGGGGCGTCGAAGTACCTGTCGGCCGTCAACACCGCCCTGGATTCGATGCTCGAAATCATCCGGTAAGCAGGAGCCCCCGCCATGAACCTCCGCACGACCGGCCAGTACCAGGTCGGCAACGCCCTGGCCTACGTCCGCCAGCAGAGTTCGGCCCTGACCAAGTACCGCGAGCAGGTGTCGTCCGGGCTGAAGGTCCAGCGGCCGTCGGACGACCCGACCGCGTACCCGCTCCTGACCCGGGCGAAGGACCAGTCGGCCCGGCTGAGTACCTACACCGGCGTCATGTCCGACGCCACCGCCCTGCTCAACACCGGGGTCAGCTCGCTCGGGGAGGTGAACACCGTCCTCGTCCGGGCCAAGCAGATCGCCATCGAGGGCGGGAACGCGACCACCGACGCCGGCGGGTACGAGGCCCTGGCGGCCGAACTCGACGGCCTGTTCGACCGGGCCTTACGGGCCGCCAACACCGCCGTGGACGGGTCGTACATCTTCGGCGGCACCGCGACCGGGACCCCGCCGTTCCGGGTGGCGACGACCAACGCCAACGGCCAGCCGGCGACGATCGCCTACGACGGGGCGGCCGAGCGGGGCCGGGTGCTGATCGGCCCGAACCAGACTTCGGACACACGGTACGCCGGGGATACCGTTTTCCAGCGGGCCGGGAAGGACGTGTTCCAGGAGCTGATCGGGCTACGGGACGCCCTGCGGGACCCGGCCACCACCCCGAGCCAGAAGGCGGCCGCGGTGGCCGGCACGATCGCCGGGCTGGACGCCGCCCGCGACGCCGTCGGGGACGCCGTGGCCGAGCAGTCGTCGGGCCTGGCCGGGCTGGAGGCGCTCACGAGCCGGCTGAACGACCTGAAGCTGACCGCCGACACCCGGGCGGGCGAGCTGGAGGGGACGGACTACGCCGACGCCGTGGTGAAGATGCAGCAGCAGACGTTCGCGGTCCAGGCGACGCTGGCGGTGTCGGCCCAGCTCCTCGGCCCGAGCCTACTCGACTTCATCCGCTAGTGACGAACACAGGCCGGGAGGCCTGTGCCACCAGAATGCAGGTTCTGGTGGCACAGGCCTCCCGGCCTGTGCAGCGATACTCACCTCACGCCTTGCGGCGGAGCCGCCGGCCGACCGCCGCCCCGACCGCCCCCAGACCGAGCAGGGCCAGGCTGGCCGGCTCCGGGACCGACAGCGGCTGGGCCGCCAGGCCGAAGAGGCCGAAGGTGGGGGTGACGCCGATGTCCCCGACGAACGTCGCCGCCCCGGTGGCCAGGTCGATCCGGTACAGCCCGGCCTGGCCGTCCACCGTCAGCGAGGCGAAGGCCACGTTCGTGCCGGTGCTCGAGTCGGACAGGATGTCGAACCCGGTGGGCAGCTGGGCGTCCACCCCGAGCGGCCCGACGGTGTTGAGGATCCCGGCGTTCGGGTTCGAGGTGGTGGCCAGGATGTCGAGGCCGAAGTCGATGTAGTACAACTGGGTGCCCGGCGGCGGGGTCCGGGGGGACGGGCCGAAGCTGTTCGTGTACGCCACCTCGTTCACCGACGGGTCGACCCCGAAGTTCGGGTCGCCGGCCGCGTACTCCAGGGTCCCGTCC
Organism: Gemmataceae bacterium; assembly: GCA_019747685.1. Taxonomy (GTDB): domain Bacteria; phylum Planctomycetota; class Planctomycetia; order Gemmatales; family Gemmataceae; genus Urbifossiella. Next base: position 5,096 of record JAIEQN010000698.1, on the reverse strand, counting down.
TCGATCGTCGCCCCGGTGTCCACGTTGATCCGCAGGTTCTGGTTGTTGGTGGCGACCACCCGCAGCCGGTCCGGGACCGGGTTGAAGTCGATCCCGGGGTAGAGCGGGTCGGCGGCCGGACTGGGGTTCGACACGAAGGTGGTTACGGCGGTGTTGGGGTCGATCGTGACGATCTGGGGGCCGCCCGAGTCGAACCCGTAGAGCAGGCCGTTGGCCGGGCGGAAGTCGAGCCCCGCCACGAACCCCGTGGCCCCGGAGAAGTCGCCGACGACCGTGACCGCCCCCGGGTTGCTCGAGCTGTACCGGATCAGGGTGAGGCCATCGATGGTGCTGTAGATGACCGCCGCACGGGCCGGTCGGGCCACGCCGAGCCCGAGGGCGGCGAGCCCGAGGGAGAGGAGGACGCGGGCCTTCATGATTCAATCCCCGATGAAAAGGGGCCGGCCGGGGCCGACGCGGCCCCAACCCCTGGGGCGCCGCACCCGACCGCCGGCCGGGCGGTGGACCGCCGGCCGGTGCCATACAAGCTACGCGGCTGGGAGATTGGGGCCAGAGCCGATTCCGGCCCGCCCGCACTTTTTGGCCGCGGGTGAGAGGCGGCAGGAATTCAGCCCGACTGATGCGAGCCGTGTTTACGGCGGGGCGATCCGGCCCAAGGCTGCGGCGGCGGCCGTGCGGACATCCGGGTCGGAGTCGGCCAACAGCGGCTGGAGGCTCTCGGCCACGATCCCGGCCCGCCGGCCGAACCGCCCGAGGGTGCGGACGGCCAGCAGCCGGATGCCGGCGTCCGGGGAGGTCAGGTCCAGGGCCACCGACCGGACCACCAACTCCGACGGCGGGGCGTCCGGCTGGACGGTCTGGACGGCGTTCACCGCCGCCCGCCGGACCTCCGGGTCGGGGTCGTTCAGGGCGGCGAGCAGGTCCGGGAGGGCGAACCGGGCGGCCGCCCCGAGGTCCCGCAGGGCCCGGACCGCCCGCAACCGGACGCTCGCGTCCCGGCTCTGGAGCTGCTTGGTCAGGGCCCCCACGTCTTGCGAGTCCGACGCCGCCAGAATCTGGTCCGTGGCCCGCTTGATGGCCAGGTCGATGTCGATGGTCCGGCCGGCCGTCCGGGCGACGGCCGGCAGCGCCGTGCGGGCCGGCGACCCGATCCGCCCGAGGGCGTCCACGATCGTTTCTTGGAGGCGTTCGTGTTCGCCGTCCCGCAGCCGGTTGAGCTGCTGGGTCAGGTCGGGGACGGCGGCCCCGGCCAGCAGGCCGAGCTTGCCGAGGGTGCGGGTCGCCTCGATCCGCTGGGCGACCGGCAGCCGCGGGTCGCGGACGACGGCGGCCAGTTGCCGGGCCAACAGGTCGTCGGACTCGTCGGCACGGGCGGCCGGGGCGGCGAGCGTGACCAGAGCGAGGACGAGAAGCCGGTTCATCGGGTAATCTCCCGATGAGGTATCGGCCGGGCGGGCGCCGCGGCGGAGTCGCGGGCGGAACAGGCACCGGAATCTGGCGCGGGTCGGGCGGGTGGAACCGGATCGTGCGGCGGTGACGGGGAATGGTCCCGGGCGGGTGACATCAACGGCCCGGTCTTCCGGCCCTCGCGGGCCGGTTCCGTCAGCCCGGGCCGCAGGCCCGGGTCGCCGGCAGACGCGAAGACATCGACCCTGAAAGGGTCGTTCCGCGCGGTGCGAGTCGGTCTTGGAACGGCCCTTTCAGGGCCGGGGTTCTCGCCACTGGTTCACCCGGGCCTTCGGCCCGGGCTGACGGAACCGGCCCTCACGGGCCGGAAGACCGGAGACGAACCCGGACGAACACTCACCGACGGGCCCGCCATCCCGGGCCGGGGTCCGGTCCCGGCCCCCCGCTCGCCGGTCACACTACTTCCCCCGCTTGGCGGCGACCGACTCCTTCTTGGTCGCCTTGGCCTTGGGCGACCCCGGCCCGACCTTGTTCGTCGGCCGGACCATGACGTAGGCGTTCGGGTGGCCGGGGACCCCGCCCCGGACCAGCATCAGGTTGTTCTCCGGGTCGATCCGGATCACCGCCAGGTTGCGGATGGTCACCCGCTCGTTGCCGTACCGGCCGGCCCGGCGGAGGCCCTTCTTCGGCCGCCCGGACCCCCGGTTGCTGGCCAGCGACGAGGTCGACCCGGCCTGCCGGTGGACCTTCTTGGCCCCGTGGGCGGCCGGCAGCCCGGCGAACCCGTGCCGCTTCATGACGCCCTGGGTGCCGCGGCCCTTCGTCGTGCCGATCACGTCGACCGCCTGGATGTCCTTGAACACCTCGGCCACCGTCAGCTTGTCCCCGACCTTGACCGTCATCGGCTCGGTGTACAGCTCGTACTTCTTGGCCAGGCCCTCCCCGGTCGTCCGGACCCGCTCGACCGTCAGGGTGGCCTGCTCGGCGGTGGCGGTCAGCGACCCGGGGACGACCGGCAGCGAGCCCCGGTCGAGCCGGAACTCGCGGACGAACCGCTGCGGCTCGACGTCGGCCTTCGGCGGGAGCTTCACCCCGGCCTTCTGCCGGGCGTCCTTCCGCTTCGACTTCAGGTTGGCCGCGACGTGCCCCTGTTCCGGGCGGGTGGCGTTCTTCCGCGGCTTGTCCCCGAACCCGAGTTGGACGGCGGAGTACCCATCCTTCTCGACGCTCCGGTTCCCTTCCCGGACGGACGGGTAGCGGATCTGGAGGACCGGGCACGGGCCGAGCTTGAGGACCGTGACCGGCTCCTGGATGCCCTCGGCGGTGAACACCTGGGTCATCCCGATCTTCTGGCCGAGCAAACCGATCGCCATGACGTGACCTTCGCCGGCTTCGCGGCGGTTGTGGGGCGGCCCCGGCCGACCTGCGACCCGGCACCGGTGCCGTGCATCAGTCGGGTTCTGACCCGGGGCGAAACTAGCAGTGTATTGGGGGCTGCGCTGCGGACCAGGGACGCCAGCCCCTGGTCGCTCCCCCAGCCCGCACCACCTCCCGGACCCGCCCGGGTTCCCCCGTTCGCCCTCGTCTCGCCGGTGGACAACTCCCGTCCGGCGGGCAGGATTGCGGCGGGCCGTGTGGTTGCCCGTGGCCATCGGCCGGGGGTACGATGGGGTGGTCCGTCCGGCCGCGCAGGGGAACACCATGAGGCGGTGGCTCTTGGCGGCGGTCGCGGGCGGCGGGGTGGCGGCCGCACCGCCCGAAGCCCTGGTGGCCCCGCTCGGCGCCCCGGACTACGCCGACCGTGAGGCCGCCGGGCGGGAACTGCTGGCGGCCGGACCGGCGGCGGTGCCGGCCCTCGAAGCCGCCGCCCGGTCCGCCAACCCGGAGGTCGCCCGGCGGGCCGCGGACCTCTTGGCCCGGTTACGACGGTCGACCGACTCGGCCCGGCTACTGGCGGTCCCGACCGTCCGCCTCGACTACCGCGGCGTCCCGCTCGCGGCGGCCGCCAACGACCTGCGGGTGAAGACCGGCCTCCCACTGGCCCTCGACCCTGGCGGGGTCGCCGACGTGGCCCGGCCGGTGACGTGTTCTACCGCCGAGTTGCCGGTCTGGGAGGCGGTCGAGACATTCCGCCGGGCGGCCGGGCTGCGGGAGGTGTTCGCCGCCGAACAGCCATTCCCGAAGCCGAATGGCGACGTTACCCGCCAGGGTTACTACGTGCCGCCGCCCCCGCTGCCGGCCGCCGACGCCGTCCCGATCGTCCTGGCCGACGGCCCCGAACGGCATCTTCCCGGGACACGCTCGGCGGCCGTCCGGGTGCTCGCCCTGCCGGCCGACTTCCCTCGCAACCACGCCGTCCTAGGGACCGGCGAGGTCGCGCTGCACCTCGATGTCACCCCGGCCCCCGGGCTGCACTGGCAAGGAGTGGCGGCCGTCCGGGTGACCCGGGTGGTGGACGAGTTCGGCCGGCCTGGTAGCGGCGGGGTGGTCCGGACCGCGGACCCGCCGCCGTTCGCCCTCCTCGGCGGGCGGGGGGTGGCCCTGCGGTGGGACCCGGACGGGCGGCCGCTCCTGCCGCCGGCGTTCCCGAACCCGCGGGTCGTGCCGCTTCCGTTGGTGATCGCCACCCGACACGCCCGGTCCCTGCGGCGGCTGGAGGGGGCGGTGGTCGGGGTGGTGACGGAGCCCGGGGCGGAGCTGGCCGCGGTCGACCGGCCGGCCGCCGGGTCGCGGGTCGACGGGGCGGGCGGGGTCTGGCTGACGGTCCTCGACTGCGAGCCGGCCGGTCGCGGGGCGGTGGTCCGGGTGCAGGCCGAGCTGCCGTCCCCGTGGCCGGAGGACCGGCGGCGGAACCCGTGGGGGCCGGTCTGGCCGGACCCGGCCCGGACCCCGGCCCACGGCCACCAGCTCGTCGGCCTCGACCCGGACGGTAAGCCGGTCCCGGCCGGGGCGGCGTCCGTCACCCGGGTGAGCGACGACGGCCAGACGCTCACCACCGTCTGGCAGGTCGTCTACCCGCTCGGGGTGCCGGCCCGGCTGGTCCTGACCGGCCCGAAACCGGTCGTGGTCGAGGTCCCGTTCGTGATGGAGGACGTGCCGCTGCCATGATAAGCCGCACAGGCCGGGAGGCCTGTGCCACCGAGGTATTTCCTGGTGGCACAGGCCTCCCGGCCTGTGCGATCGGTTACGCCGCCCGGGCCACCTTCCGCGCCGGTTCCGCCGCCGGCCGCACCGACACCGGGTGGCCGGTCAGCCGGCCGAGCCGGTCGGCCACCTGGAACGGGTTGAGCGTCCGGTCCAGCTCGACCGCCGCCGGCATGGCCGGGAACCGCCGGGTCACGTCCCACGTCCGCCGGTACGCCGACTCGCCGACGAGGATCACCCGCTCGCCGTCCACCAGCGGGACGGCCGCCAGCGGCTCGTGGCCCCAGAGCCAGTGGCCGGCCCCGGCGAACCCAGCCGGGAGCGCCCCGTCGGCACGCAGGGCGGCCGGGCGGAAGAACTGGTATTGCTCGGTGGCGGTCATCGGCACCCCGACCGCGTCGAGCAGCAGACGGTGAAACTGGCCCACGTCGGCCACCCCCGAGACGACCAGCCGGTAGCCCGCCCGGGCCGCCGGGTCGAGGACCAGCACGGCCTCGTCGTCCGGGACGGCCAGCAGGTCGGCCAGGTCCTTCGCGGCCGGGGCG
>JAIEQN010000576.1 GCA_019747685.1 Gemmataceae bacterium | reverse complement strand
ACCTCGCCGCCGAAGTCGGCGTGCCCGGGGGTGTCGATCAGGTTGACCTTCACGTCCCCGAGGCGGATGGCGCAGTTCTTGGCCAGGATGGTGATGCCCCGCTCCCGCTCCTGGTCGTTCGAGTCCATGATGAGGCCGTGCTGCCCGCCGACGAGCTTGTCCAGCTCCTCGGCCCGGAACAGCCCGGACTGCCGCAGCATCTGGTCGACGAGGGTGGTCTTGCCGTGGTCGACGTGGGCGATGACGGCCACGTTCCGGATGTCTTGCCGCTTCATTCGGTCCTGATCGCCTGACGGGGTCGTGGGGGCCAACTGCCATTGTACGAACCGGGGGCGAATGCCGGAAGCCGGGCCGGCCCGTAGACTGGGGGGGCCGGGGCGCCTGGGGGTCACTCGGGTGCGCGGGCGGGCAAGGACGGAACCCGGGCGGCTGAATATCCTTTCCCTCGTCCGCGTTCATCCGTGCCGGAACTCGCACCCGGCCTTCGGCATGCGACACGACCCGATTGGGACCGACGGGGAGGAGCGATGAACCTGTACCTGATCCGCCACGCCGACGCTGGCGACCCGAAACAGTGGCAGGGGGACGACGCCGACCGGCCGCTGTCGGACCTCGGCCGGCGGCAGGCCCGGGCGCTGGGCGAGGCGTTCCGCCGGCTCGGGCTGACCGTCGGGGCGGTGGTGACGAGCCCGTACGTCCGGACCCGCCAGACGGCCGAGGAGTTCCTGGCCGACGGCCCGGCCGGGGTCGCCACCCTGGACTCGTACCTGCTCACCCCGGGTGGCCTCCGCCGCCGGCGGCTGTCGAAGGAGGTGGCCGAACCGAAGGCCGACCACGTCGCCGTCGTCGGCCACAACCCGGAGCTGTCGGCCTACCTGGCGTGGCTGATCGGGGCCGAGGAGGAGGCCGCCGCCATGGAGAAGGGTGGGGCCGCCCTGGTGACGTTCGACAACCGGCCTCGGAAGGGGGCCGGCCGGCTGGCCTGGGTGATCACCCCGGACTGGTACATGCCGGCCGCGGAGTGAGATACCGAGACCCCGGATCGCGCGCCAGCCGGGCGGTGCCGCCGGCCGGGTGCCGGTAACCCCACCCCGGCGGCACCGCCGAACCTTCGGCCGATCGTGCCACACGAGCCGGGGCCGTGACCGACTTCACGGCTCCGCCCGTTCGGGCGTCACCTCAATCGCGCAAGTACTGTCGATCAATTTCCTTCCGGACCCTTGTGCCGTTGAACGGGCGGCGGTACGCTGCCCCTCGCCCCGGTGCCCGCCGGCGGCCCGTGCGGGCGGACCCACCCGCGAGAGGAAGCCCAATGCCCACGGTCTCGATGCGGCGGTTCGGCGTGTTGGCGGCGGTCCTGGCGACGGTCTTGTGCCCGGCGGTGGCCCGGGCCGGCATCGTGGCGACGATCTACGAGGGGTTCACGCCCGCCGGGGACGGCACCCCGTTCTTCGACCCGAGCTCGACGTTCATCACGGACGACATCCTGTTCGCCACGAACACCGGGTACAACTGGCACCCGGACGGGTTGGCGGCGTTCGGCGCCCAGTTCGTCGGGAGCCTCTCGGTCGCGGCCGACGGCGTGTACACCTTCGGCCTGAACTCGGACGACGGCAGCGCGCTGTACATCGACGGGTCGCAGGTGATCGACAACGGCGGCGCGCACGGGCCGCAGCTCATCGAGGGGTCGGTGTTCCTGACCGCCGGGCTGCACCCGTTCGTGGTCAACTTCTTCGAGGACTTCGGGGGGGAGAGCGGGGTCGACCTGTACCTGCCGGACGGGGTGACGTACGCGGCCGTGCCGGAGCCGGCCTCGCTCGCCCTGGCCGGGGTCGGGGCGGCGGCGGTCGCCGCCCGGGCCCGCCGGCGGCGGGTTTAGCGTCCGAAACCGGGCCGGGGTACGCGACCCCGGCCCGGCCGCCCCGACCGTCACCTCACCGCCATCCCGGCCTGGACCCACCGCCGCCAGCCGGCCTCAAAGACTTCCATCTTGCCGCCCCCGGCCTCGACCGCGGCGGAAATGTCCGGGATGTTGCCGTTCTCGTCCGGCTTGAGGGCGTCGAGGAACTTCGGGAACTTGGCCGCCGGGGGGCCGAACGCCAGGTAGTCCATCAGGCTCGTCGCCACCACGTCGGCGTCCGGGCGGTCGCCGGCCCAGGCGTCGGCCGCCCGGGCCGGGTAGCTCCCCCCGCCGCCGAGGGCCGCCGCCCGGGCCGCCTTCTTGTACTCCCCGAACCGCTTCCCGCCGGTCCCCTCGGCCCGCAGGGCGGCCGCCCGCCCGTACCCGCCCCGGACCCACTCCGGGACCTTGGCCGACGGCCCGACCCGGGCGACCAGCAGGGCCGCCCCGACCGGCGGCCCCAGCTCGGCCGCCACGTCGGCGTCGGCCGCCTTGGCCGGCAGGGCGGACCCGCTCAGCACGTAGGGGGCGTCGCCCCGGACGGCGACGTGGTACGGGTCGTCCGGCTTGGCCCCGGCGACGGCCCGCATGAACCGGGTGAAGTCGGCCCGCTCGGGCAGGTGGTAAACGGCCAGCTTCCCGGCCCACGGCTCGTCCTTCGGGTCGAACCGCAGGCCCTTGCGGGCGACCGCGTAGGCCTTCTGGAGGTGCCCGGCGACGGCCTTCGCCCGGGCCTCCGGGAGGGGCGTCAGCAGGAACAGGTTCTCGGTCTCGGCCACGGTCAGCTTGCCGACCTCGGCCTTGGCCAGGTTCGCCTCGGCCGCCTTCCGCTGGCGGTCGGCCGCCTCGTCCGCCCGGGCCAAGCCGAGGACCACCAGCGCACCGGCCGGGATGGCGAGCAACGATCGGGACGACATGGCAGCTCCGGGCGGGGTTCACCGGACCCGGGGTTTCACCCCGGGCTATGCTGTGCCAGCCCTTCGGGCTGGGGGACTGCCGGGGTTGCAGGCTGAAGGCCTGCCACAACGTAGCCCGGGGTGAAACCCCGGGGCGTGGAGTGCCGGCCGTGTCACTCTAACACACCCGCGGCCACCGGCGTACCCGTCCGGTGGTCGTTCGTCAGCCGGCCGGTTCGTCCAGCCGCCGGTCGGCCCACCGGCCGAGGACCCCGGCCTTGGCCAGGCTCACCAGCAGCGCCACCGGCAACAGCACCAGCCCCGCGACGAGGTAGTCCAGCCCCGGGACCTTCGCCCGCAGGGCGACGTACCCCCGCCACCCGGCGATCCCGGCCCAGCCCGCGGGGACCACCCCGCCGGCCAGCACCCGCCACACCTCCCGCCGCCGGACACCGAGGGCGATCTGGAACGCCGCGACCGCGGCCAGCGGGACGAACCGCGGCTCGGTCAGCTCGTCCCACCCGAGGGTGTCGGGACCGACTACCGCCAGTGCCAGGACGGCCGCGGCCAGCCCGTCGGCCGCCAGCGCCACCCCGCGGCCCCAGGCGTACAGGTAGAACGCCCCGGCCGCGAGGACCGCCAGGCACAACGGCGTTCCGCCGAGCCGGGCCATGAACCGGCCGAGGAAGCCGACGTAGACCGGGTCCGCCGAGTGCCCGACACCGGCCAGCACCACCAGCCCGGCCGGGACCGCCAGGGCCGCCCACCGGACCGTTGGACGATCCCGTTCGAGCCCGAGTTCCAGAAGCAGGACGGCGACCGCCAACCCGAACGGGACGACGAAGTACGGGCCGAAGACCAGCCGGTCGGCGTCGCCGCCGTCGAGCAGGTGGAACGACCAGCACAGGAGGAACGCCCGGGCCGGGACTGCGAGGCCGAGGAAGACGAACAGCGACCACGGGTAGAACGGCCACGGCCACGGGCTGCCGTTGCCGCGGACGTAGCCCCGGCCGCGGCGGACGGCCGGGAGGAGTGTGAGAAAGAACAGCCCGGCGGCCGGCGAGAAGCCCCAGAGCAGCCATTGCAGCGGTTCGCCGCGGGGGTCGTGCAGGTACGGTGTCAGGAGGATCGGGTAGAGGAAGAAGAGCGCAAGGGCAAGGTAGTAGGGGAGGCGGAACCCGGCCGGGAGGCGGAGCCGGATGGCCCGCAGGACGACCTCGGTGACGGCGACGGCGAACCCCAGCCCGAGGGCGTTGACCAGGGCACCCCGGGCCGGGTCGGCGACCAGGAGGTCGTCGAAGGTGACGGACGTGGCCAGGAACATCAGCACCACGAGCAAGAGGACCGTCCGCACGTCGTTCCAGACGCCGGCGAACCGGACCAGTAGCAGGGCGGCCGCGGCCAACAACAGGGTGTAGCCGCCCAGGCCGGCCATCAGCAGCCAGCTCCCGGTAACGGGGTCGTGGGGGTCGAACGAGACGCGGAGGCCGAACAGGAACAGCCCGGCGCTAACGACGTACAGCGGGTTGCTCGTGGCGATCCACCCGAAGAACGTCCGACCGCCGAACGTCCGCGGCGGATCGGGGGGTAACGGCGGGGGAACGGGACCGACCGGCGGCTCGGCCGACGACATGGCGGCGCCCTCGGATGAACGGGCGGCCGGGATGACGTGAACGAACGGGACCGCCCCGTCAGATGTGACGGCCCGGGGGCGCGGGCATTTCATGAGAGCGGCCGGCCCGCGGCCCGGTCGTCAGGGGACCTTGGCCAGGATGGCGTCCATCTCGGCCGCGGTGAACGCCCGCATGGTCCGGGTCCGGATGTTCCCGAGCATGTCCGCGGCCAGGAGCACCCCGGCGGCCGTCTCGTCGTCCGGGGCGTCGAACACGCACACCTGGTCGTACTCCCCGAGGGTCCAGTACATCCGCTCGATCGTCACCCCGAGCGGCTTGACCCGGGCCGCCCAGTCGGCCAGCCGCTTCGTCGACTCCCGGGCGGCCTCGATCCCCTTGTCGGTAAACCGGACCAGGCTGATGAACGTCGCCACGGCATCACCTCCTCGTCGGTTGGGACCTCGGTCGGATACCGCCGCCATCCTAACCGCCCGCTCCACGGGTGGCGAGCGCCGGGACGGGGGTTGTACTCACAGATTCCGGCCGGCGAGCCAACCGGTGCTCCAGGCCGACTGGAAGTTGTAACCCCCGATCCAGCCGTCCAGGTCGAGGACCTCGCCGGCGAGGTAGAGCCCCGGCTGCCGCTTGCTCTGCATGGTCCGGGAGTCCACCTCGTCCAGGCTGACCCCGCCGGCCGTCACTTCCGCCTTCTCGAACCCGAGCGCCCCCGCCAACGGCAGTTGGAGCCGCTTGACCCCGGCGACCAGCTTCAGCCGGTCGGGCTTGCTCAGCCCGGCGGCCCGGCGGTCGGGGGCGTGGCCGTGGAGGGTCAGGAGTTGGTCGCACACCCGCCGCGGGAGCTTGTCCGCCAGGACCACCGCGAGCTGCTTCTTCCCGGAGGCGAGGGATTCGTGCTGCAAGAACGCATCGAACCGCTGTTCGGGCTCGCCCGGCAGGAGGTCGGCTTCGAGGGTCAAAGAGGTAGGGGACGGGTGGCCGCTGACGGCCCGGCTGACGTCGAGCGGGGCCGGCCCGGTCAGCCCGAAGTGGGCGAACAGCATCGCCCCGCGGCGGGCGGAGAGGGCCTTGCCGTCCTCCGTCACCTTCAGGCCGACATCGGGGAGGGTGATGCCGCGGAGGTCGGCCACCCACGGGGCACCGACCCGCAAGGGCACCAGGGCCGGCCGGGTCCGGACGATCGTGTGGCCGAACTCGGCGGCAAAGCCGTAGCCGTCGCCGGTGGTGCCGCAGCCGGGGTACGACTTCCCGCCGGTGGTGACGAGTACCCGCTCGGCGGTGACGGCCCGGGCCGGGGTGGCGACGCGGAAGCCGCCGTCGGGCAGGGGGGTGACGCCGGTGGCCGGCTCGGTGGTGGCGAGGGTGGCGCCGCTGCGGCGGAGCCGTCGCAGGAGGGCGTCGAGTACGTCGACGGCCCGGTTGCTGACCGGGAAGACCTTGCCCGTCTCCTCGACCTTAGTGGCGACGCCCTCGGCCTCGAAGAAGGCGACGGTCTCTCGCGGCCCGAGGGCGGCCAGGGCGGAGTGGAGGAACTTCCCGTTCGGCCCGAACGCGGCCACGATCCCGCGGGCGTCGCAGTCGTGGGTGATGTTGCAGCGGGTCCCGCCGGACATCAAAATCTTGACGCCCGGCTTGCGACCCTTCTCCAACAGCAGCACCCGGCGGCCCCGCTCGGCCGCGTGGATGGCGGCCATCAGCCCGGCCGCCCCGGCCCCGAGAATCACCGCGTCCCAGTCCCACCCGGTCATGGAAGCCCCGCTTCGAGTCGATTCCGGCCCATTTTATCCGACCACCCCGGCGGGTTGCGTCCGGCCGCCCGGCCGGTAAGATCGTGCCTGTCTCGCCACACCGGAGACCGACCCGTGCTCAAGAAGTCCCTCCTCCTCGTCGCCCTCTCGCTCGCCGGCCCGGCCGCAGCCGCCGAGCCGCCGAAGGTCCTGGCGGCCGGGCTGAAGAACCCCGAGTCGGTGGCCGTCGGGCCGAACGGGAAGGTGTACGCCAGCGTCATCGGCGAGTTCGACGCGGACGGCGACGGGGCGGTCGTCCTGGTCGAGAACGGGAAGGCCACCCCGGTCGTCACCGGGCTGGACGACCCGAAGGGGCTGGTGGCCGCCGGGCCGTTCCTGTTCGTGGCCGACAAGACGAAGGTCCTGCGGATCGACATCCGCGGCAAGCGGGCCGAGCTGTTCGCCCCGGCCAACGCCTTCCCCTCCCCGCCGAAGTTCCTGAACGACCTCGCGGCCGACCCCGAGAGCGGGATGCTCTACGTCAGCGACTGCGGCGACTTCCAGGGGAACGGGGCGGCCGTCTACCGGATCACCCCGCAGGGGCTGGTCAGCCTGGTGGCCGACGGGAAGTCCATCCCGGGCCTGAAGGCCCCGAACGGGTTGACCCTGGACGGTGCGTCGCACCTCTTGGTCGCCGACTTCGGGACCGGGCAGTTGCACCGGGTCAAGCTGGCCACCGGGGTGAACGAAAAGGTGGCCGAGGGCCTCGGTGGGCCGGACGGCGGGGCCGACGGGCTGGCCTGGGACATGTACGGCCGGCTCTACGTCAGCGACTGGAAGCACGGCAAGGTGTTCGTCATCCCGCGGCCCGGGGACAAGCCGGTCGTCGCGGCCGAGGGCTTTCAGCAGGCGGCCGACCTGTGCCTGGCGGCCGACCGGCAGACGCTGCTGCTGCCGGACATGAAGGCCGGGACCGTGCTGGCCCTGTCGCCGACCGTCCCGGGGGCCGAGGTCGACGAGTCGCCGCTGCCGCTGAAGATGCAGCTCGCCTTCACGGACGTGACCTGGGCCGGGTGGGACCCGGAGGGGGGCACCGGCAAAGTCGAGCCGTTCCGGCCGATCCTCCTGACCCACGCCGGGGACGGCAGCAACCGGGTGTTCGTCCCGACCCAGCAGGGCGTCATCCACGTCATCGCCAACGACGAGAAGCCCCAGACCTCGATGGTCTTCCTCGATCTGCGGGACCGGGTGAAGTACAACGATAACACGAACGAGGAAGGCTTCCTCGGCCTGGCCTTCCACCCGAAGTTCAAGGAGAACGGCGAGTTCTTCGTCTTCTACACCCCGAAGAACGCCAAGGTGATGACCAACGTCGTCTCCCGGTTCCGGGTCAAGAAGGACGACCCGAACGCCGCCGACCCGGCGTCGGAGGAAGAACTCCTCCGGTTCGAAAAGCCGTTCTGGAACCACGACGGCGGCACCATCATCTTCGGCCCGGACGGGTTCTTGTACGTCTTCCACGGCGACGGCGGGGCCGCCAACGACCTGTACGACAACGGCCAGAACCGGAACACCCTGCTCGGGAAAATCCTGCGGATCGACGTGAACGGTAAGGCCGACGGGAAGCCCTATACGATCCCGAAGGACAACCCGTTCGTCGGGGTGAAGGACGCCCGGCCGGAGGTGTACGCCTACGGGTTCCGGAACCTCTGGCGGATGGCGTTCGACCGGCAGACGGGCGAGCTGTGGGCGGCGGACGTCGGCCAGAACCTGTACGAGGAAATTAACCTGGTCAAGAAGGGCGGGAATTACGGGTGGAACCGGCGGGAGGCCCTGCACCCGTTCGGGGCCCGCGGGGTCGGCCCGAACAAGGACATGATCGACCCGATCTGGGAGTACCACCACGACATCGGCAAGTCGGTCACCGGCGGGACGGTGTACCGCGGGAAGAAGGTGCCGGAGCTGGCCGGGTACTACCTGTACGGCGACTACGTCACCAACCGGCTGTGGGCGCTGAAGTACGACGCCGCCAAGGGGCGGGTGGTCGAGAACCGGCCGATCCCGGACCCGGCCAAGCCGGTGTTCACCTTCGGCGAGGACGAGCAAGGCGAGGTCTACATGCTCACCGCCTCGCCGACCGGGAAGGGCATTTACCGGTTCGTGAAGTGATTTCCGGCGAGCGGGGGCGTGAGCCCCCTGTTTCCCCGGCGAGCCGGGAGCGTGGGCGACCGGAGCTTGCATCTCCGGTCGCTCACGCTCCCGGCTCGCCATCTGCTCCCGGCTCGCCGGACCTCCGCCCT
>JAIEQN010000473.1 GCA_019747685.1 Gemmataceae bacterium | reverse complement strand
GTGCTCGGGCGGGCGGTGGCCGCCGCCCGGGCCGCCGAGCAGGCCGCGTCATCCCCCGACGCCGGGGCGGTGCTCGCCGCCCGGGACCGGCCGGCGCCGTGAAAACCCGGGGCTGTCGCCCCGGGCTATGTTGTCACGGCCCTTCGGGCCTCCGGGCCGGGGCCTTGAGGGCTGAAAGCCCGACACACCATAGCCCGGGGCGACAGCCCCGGGTCCGAGGTTCACTTGTCCCCGCCCATCTGGGTAATCGAGTTGGCCGAGCGGTTCTGGGCCGCGGCCGGCCCGCCGTCGTCGTACCCCCGCGACCTCGCCGAGCCGGCCCTGTTCGGCCTCGGGCTGGTCATCAAACCCGTCCCGGGGCTGACCCTGGCCGCCGTCCGCGACCGGCTCGCCCGGAACGACCTCACCTGCCCGGCCGACGAACCCGACCGGCCACTCCGGGCCTGCCTATTCGCCCGGGCCGGGGCCGGGTTCGTCTATCTCGACGCGGACGACCCGCCGGACGAGCGGCAGTTTTCCCTGTCCCACGAGGTCGCCCACTTCCTGCGGGATTGCGACGCCCCCCGCCGGCGGGTCGCGGCCAGGCTCGGCCCGGCCGGTCTGGAGGTACTCGACGGCAAACGGCCGCCGACGCCCGCCGAGCGGCTGCACGCCGTCCTCCGGGACGTGCCGCTGGCGGCCCACGTGCATCTGCTCGGCCGGGACGACGACGGCCGGCCCCGGTCGGACGCTGAACGCGAGGCCGAGGCCGCCGCCGACCGGCTGGCGTTCGAGCTGCTCGCCCCGGCCGAGCTGCTGACCAGCACAGGCCGGGAGGCCTGTGCCACCAGTGGCTTTGGTGGCACAGGCCTCCCGGCCTGTGCCACCAGTGGCTTTGGTGGCACAGGCCTCCCGGCCTGTGCTGTGATGGACCGGCTCCGGGACGAGTTCGGCTTCCCGCCCGGGCCGGCCGCCGACTACGCCCGGGTGCTGGCCCCGGACCCGCCGACCGACCCGTTCTTCGAGCGAATCCGAAAATCTTGGTGAACGGGCGTCGAATTTGTGGTCATCTGGTGGAACTCCTGCCAGAGGGGTTCCGATGCCCGGCCTCCCGACCACCCAACTCCCCACCTCCCGCCCGACCCACGGGACGACCGCCGACGAGTTCGCGGCCGCGTTCGGCGAGCCGCTGTCGGCCGTCCTCGACCTGTCCACCTGGCGGCCCGGGGTGGACCTGTTGCGGGAGTACGCCCGGATCGAGGAGGAGGTCGCCCGGGCGGTCGAGTTCGAGTCCGGGCAGGTCGGCCGGGTCCGGGAACACGTCTTCCCGAAGCTGCCGTTCGCCCCGGGCGCCCCGCCCGAGGCCGGGGTGTACCGGGTGCCGGCGGGGGAGATCGCGGCCACCCACTCGGGCCTCTTGTTCAACGGCGGGGTGGCCTGCGCCGACGGCACCCACCAGCACCACGACACCCTGGCCCTGACCATCCACCAGGTCGGGGTCTGCCTGGTCGGCTACCTGGGCAACCAGGGGAGCTGGAGCACCCGGCTGTTCCGCCGGGACCTGCGGGAGTCGCACGGCGACCCGGTCGAGGAGACGTTCCGGCTGCTGGAGGCCCGGGGCCGGCGGGAGGCCCTGAACCGGATGGACGGCGGGGACGGGCTGACCGACATCGCCCGGCGGGCGGTGATGAGCTTCGCCGAGGCGTCGGTGCTGCTCGACCACGCCACCGCCCGGTGGCGGCTCGGGCACGGCACCCCGGCCCCGCACGAGCTGCTGGCCGGGGCCGGCAACCCGGACGTGACCATCACCGCCGTCCGGCTGCTCCGCCGGCTGATCGACGGCCACCGGCGGTTCGTGTACGTCGCCAGCGAGCCGAAGGACCGGCTGTACCTGACCGTCGGCCAGGCCCTGCGGCCGCTGGAGTACGCGATCGTCGGCACCCTGGGCGAGCGGATCCAGGACCGGTTCGTGAACAACCTGACGTTCGGCGGCCGGCCGGCGGTGGACGACACCTGGGACGGGGTCCGGCTGCCGCCGGCCAAGTGGGTGACCCGGTTCCGGGACGAGGTGGCGTCGGAGGTACTGGCCGGGGTCTACCGGGCGTCCCGGCTGGCCCCGCCGCAGGTCTTCTACTGCCACCGGGCGCACTACCGGACGGCCGCCCGGATCGCCATCGCCGACAGCGTGCTGCAACCCGACCGCGGGTTCCCGCTGTTGATCGACCTGGCCGACCGGGCGTGCAGGGACGTGTACGGGGGCGGCAGCCTGACCGAGATGGCGAACACCGCGTACGCCAAGTGCGCCCCGCCGTTCCGCTACCAGAGCGAGCGGGCCAACCGGCCGGCCTGAGGCGAGCGGGGGCGCCAGCCCCGGTCCGTGGTTCTTGGTGGCACAGGCCTCCCGGCCTGTGCTCTGGCCCAGCACAGGCCGGGAGGCCTGTGCCACCGAAGAGACCCTTTCATGGACCGGGATCACGTCCTCGTCGCCGTCTATGCCGACTTGGCCCGGCGGTGCGGGTGCAGCGCCGACGACATCCTCCACTCGCCGCAACTCCGAGACGAATTCCTGTCGAACTTCCGCGATCGGGCCGGAACTGATTGGGACGAGGAGACCGTCCTCCGCCGGCTGACCAACCTCCGCAAGCGGTCGAAGCTGCCGCGGGCCGGCGAGTTGGTCGCGGCCCCGGCCGGGTGAGGTCGGGCGAAAAATCCGCGCCGCCCGACTTGACTTCGCCCAGCGGGAGTGTAGTGAACATGGGGATAGTTTCGTTCGCCGGGCCAAACTCACCCGGCGGGCGGCGGGCGAGGGGAGCGTGACAGGGTACGGGATTGCTCGGGTCGCTGCCGAAGTGGAGGCCGGTTCCGAGGTTCGGTCGATCCGGCGGGGTGAGCGTGACCGCCCCACCACCTCGAAACGCCCTCAACCGCAGACCCGATCGGTAGTTACGTCGAATGCGAAAAACAAGGGGGGAGGGGTCCCCCACCAGGAGACGCCCATGCCCGACATCGTGACCGACGTGGCCGCCGAGCTGGCCGACGAGATCGCCGCCGCCGGCGGGATGGTGGCCCCCGACCCGGCCGACGCCGGGGCCGTCGGCCGGACCATGTTCGACCTCCCCGGCAGCACCGACCTGGCGGTCACGGTGCTCCTGCCGAACGCCAACCTCCACCAGGCCCCGTCGCAATCCCTCGTCCGCATCCGGTGCAAGCGGTCCGAAAAGACGTACCTCGGGGTGGTGTCGGCCGGTCCGTACGCCGAGCCGGACGGGCTGAAGGGCGACTCGCCGCTGTTAGTGGCCGTCTCCACCCACGGCGGCGGCTACCTGCCGCCGTACCACGGCCGGGTGCAGGTGACGATCCTCGGCGAGGAGGTCGGCGACGGGCTGGTCCCGCCGCGGTTCCGGCCGGTCCCGAACAGCCCGGTGTTCGTCCTCGACGCCGCCGAGTCGGGGAAGGTGCTGAAGTGCGGCGGGGACGTGCGGCTCGGGCTGGCCGTCGGCCACGAGGCGGTCGAGGTCGGGGCGCCGTCGGGCGTGAAGGCGGTGTTCCCCCGTCACACGGCGGTCCTGGGGACGACCGGCGGCGGGAAGTCGAACACAGTGGCCGGGCTGGTCAAGCGGGCGACCGACGCCGGGATGGCGGTGGTGCTCTTGGACGTGGAGGGCGAGTACACCCACCTGCACGAGCCGGCCGCCGAGGCGAAGATGCGGCAGGCCCTGGCGGACCGCGGGGTGGCCCCGGCCGGCGTCCCGGCCGACCGGATGACGGTGTACCACCTCGTCGGCCGGGACGCCGCCAACCCGAAGCACCCCGACCTCCGCCCGTTCAGCCTCCAGTTCGCCCGGCTGTCGCCCTACGCGGTGATGGACATCATCGGGGCCAACGACGCCCAGCAGGAACGATACCTGTTCGCCTACGACCTGTGCAAGCGGCTGATGCGGAAGCTCGGGATGTTTCCCGCGGCCGGGGCGGACGGCAAGCCGGACCCCAAGCAGGAGCGGATCGCCGAGCGGGTCGACGAGTTCGAGCGGGGCTGGCCGCGGATGAAGCTGTCGCACCTGCTCGACGTGGTCGGGGTGTGTAAGGCGAAGGCCGCGAAGGCGGAGTTCGAGCCGTACAACGAGGTGTTCAAGACGGCCGAAGCCCGGCAACTGGTCAAGGAATTCTTGGACCCCAAACAGATGCCGCTGATCCCGAGTTCGTGGGGGAAGCTGAACAGCCTGCTGTGGCGGCTGAACCGGCTGAAGGTGTTCGACCGGCACGGGGCCGGCGCCCGGTTCATCGGCTACCAGGACCTGCTGACGCCCGGGGTGCTGTCGGTGGTGGACCTGTCCGACGCCGGGATGACCGAGCTGAGCAACCTGGCCATCGCCGACACCCTGCGGGGCATCCAGGAGGCCCAGGAGGCGGCGTACCGGGTGTACGAGAAGGCGAAGGCGGCCGGGCGGGCGGCGTTCGCCCCGCCGCGGACGCTGGTGGTGATCGAGGAGGCCCACGAGTTCCTGAGCGACGAGCGGGTCGACAAGATGGGGGCGCTGTTCGAGCAGGTCGCCCGGGCGGCCAAGCGCGGGAGGAAGCGGTGGCTGGGGCTGTGCTTCGTCACCCAGCTCCCGGCCCACCTGCCGAAGCAGGTGCTGGGCCTGTGCAACTCGTTCGTCCTGCACAAGCTGACCGACCCGCAGGTGGTGGCGACCCTGCGGCGGACGGTCGGCGGGGTGGACGACGGCTTGTGGGACCGGCTGCCGGACCTGGCCCCGGGGCAGGCGGTGGCCAGCTTCCCGCACTTCACGAGACCACTCCTGGTGTCGGTGGACCCGGCCCCGGGCAAGCTCCGGATGGCGGACTAGCTGGGGTCGTCCGCCGGGGGCGGGTCGGGCCGGCGGATGCGGACGCCGCGGGCGGTGATGACCGTGAACGCCCCGGCGAGTTCGCCGGCGTGGTCGCGTAGCACCCGGCAGACCAGTTCGGCCCGGCCCGCGAACGGCACCCCCGCGAGCCGAACCAAGACGACCCCGGCGTGAGCCAGCCGGCGGCGATAGACGAGTTCCCCGAAATCCTTGTCCTGGGTCAGGAGGACCGCCCGCTCCCGGGTCGCCGCGGCCAACACCGCCGGGTCGGTCGCCCCGGGGTCGGTGACCCGGATCGAGGTGACGGCGTGGCCGTCGGCGGCCAGCCGGTCGAGGATGGCCCCACCCAAGTTCTCGTCGGCGACCAGGTTCACGCCGGCACCTTGGCGAACGGGTAGACGACATCCGACCGCAGGGCCTCCGCGGCGAACCGGATGGCGGCCAGGATTTGCTCGCGGGTGATGTGCGGGTAGTTGGCGAGCAGGTCGTCGACCGACGCCCCCCCGCCGAGTTCTTCCAGGATCAGCTCGACGCTGATCCGCGTGCCGGCGATCACCGGCTTGCCGACCAGCACGTTCGGGTCGCACACGATCCGCGGTTCTTCCACCGTTCCATCCTCCGAAGGCGGGCCGCCGGCCCACCGAAAGGATACCCCATGCCCGCCGCCGCCACAACCGACCCGGTCCCGGTCCGGGCCCTGAACCAGGTGACGTACTGCGAGCGGCTGTACTACCTCCAGTACGTCGACTGCGTGATGCCGACCAACGAGCACGTCGAGGGCGGGCTGTTCGACCACCGCCGGGCCGACGACCCGGCCCTGGCCGGCAAGCCCCGCAAGGACGGCGACGCCACCCGCACCCGCGGGGCCAGGGTGTCGTCCGAGGCCCTCGGGCTGGTCGGCGTCCTGGACTAGATCGGGGAGAAGAACGGCGAGGCGTACCCGGTCGAGACCAAGCACGGGTCGGCCCCCCGCGACGAGGACGGCAAGCCGACCACCTGGGACAACGACGCCGTCCAGCTCTGTGCCCAGGCGCTGCTGCTCGAAGAGCAGACCGGCCGGCCGGTCGCCCGCGGGTTCCAGTTCTACGCCGGCACCCGGGAGCGGGTCGAGGTCCGGTTCACCGACGACCTGCGGCAGAAGACGCTCGCGGCCGTCGCCCGGGTCCGCGAGCTGGAGACGCTCGACGCCCCGCCCGAACCCCTGCCGCCGGAGCTGCGGCACCGCTGCTTCGGCTGCTCGCTGGCCCCGGTCTGCCTGCCCGAGGAGACGCTGTACCAGCTCAAGCGGCCGACCGAGCCGGCCGCACCGTCCGAGGCCATCACCAAGGTCATCCCCTCCTCCGACGACGGGGCCGTCCTGTACCTGCAAGAGCCGGGCAGCCACGTCGGCGTCCGGAGCGAACACCTGGTGATCAAGAAGGACGGCGAGCAGCTCGCCCGGGTGCCGATCCACGCCGTCCGGCAGGTGGTCGTCTTCGGCAACGTGCAGGTGACGACCCAGGCCCTGCACACCCTGGTCGAGAACGAAGTGCCCGTAGCCTACCTGACCGGGTGGGGGAAGTTCGTCGGGGCGTTGACCAGCCCCGGGCCGAAGAACGTCGGGCTGCGGGAGGCCCAGTACCGGCGGTTCGCCGCCCCGGCCGAGTGCCTGAGCCTCGCCAAGGCCGTCGTCCGTGCCAAGCTGACCAACCAGCGGGCGCTCCTGATGCGGAGCCTCCGGGGCGAGGACGCCCGGGGCAGCGACGAGCCGGCCGCCCGCGGGCTGTCGGACCTGCTGGCCGGGCTGGACCGGGCCGAGGCGATGGACGCCGTCCTGGGCACCGAGGGGATGGGGGCGGCCCTGTACTTCGGCGAGTTCGGCCGGTTCCTGCGGCGGCAGCCGCCCGGCCGGGGGTTCGAGTTCGCGTCCCGCAACCGCCGGCCGCCGCGGGACCCGGTCAACGCCCTACTCAGCTTCGCCTACGCGATGCTGACGAAGGACTGCTTCTCGGCCGTCTGCACCGTCGGGTTCGACCCGTACAAGGGGTTCTTCCACGCCAACCGGCACGGCAAGCCGTCGCTGGCCCTGGACCTGATGGAAGAATTCCGGCCGGTGATCGCCGACTCGGTCGTCCTCACCCTCGTCAACAACGAGATGCTGACGCCGGCCGACTTCCTGGTCGGGCGGGACGCCTGCCACCTGACCGACGGCGGGCGGAAGGCGTTCTTCCAGGCTTACGAGGCCCGCAAGGCGACGGTCGTGACCCACCCGGTGTACGGGTACAAGATGTCGTACGCCCGGATGCTGGAGGTCCAGGCCCGGATGCTGGCGGCCTACGTCCGCGGGTCGGTCCCCGGGTACGCCGGCTTCACGGTGCGGTGATGCTCAGCTACCTCGTCTGCTACGACATCTCGGACCCGAAGCGGCTGCGGAAGGTGGCCCGGGCGTGCGAGGATTACGGCTACCGTAAACAACTTTCGGTGTTTTTGTGTCGCGTCTCGGCTACCGACTTTGTACGCTTGCGTTCCCGACTGTATGACTTGATCGACCTGGCCGAGGACCAGGTGTTGTTCATCCCGGTCTGCGGAAAGTGCGCGGCCGGGATCGAGGCGATCGGCCGGCCGACCGACGCGGCCGACGCCAAGGACGTAGTGATCGTGACCTGACGGAGCCGCCCATGACAGAGGCCGAGTTCGCCGCTGCCTTCAAAGGGTTGACCGGTTACGCCCCGTTCCCGTGGCAGCGGAACCTTTACGACGAGTGGTTCACGCGGGGCCGGTTCCCGGCGTCGTGTACCCTGCCGACCGGGCTGGGCAAGACGAGCGTGATCGCCGTCTGGCTGCTGTCCCTGGCGACGGCCCCGGCCGAGGCGAGGGTCCCGCGACGGCTGGTGTACGTCGTCAACCGCCGGACGGTGGTGGACCAGTCCACCCGCGTGGCCGAGGAGCTGCGGGACCGGCTCGACCGTGTGCCGGCCGTCCAGCAGGCGCTGTACGACTTGGCCGCCCTTCCCCCGCGCCGGTGGTGATCCCATTCCGGGAGGAGCCGCCGCTGGCGATCAGTACGTTGCGGGGTCAGTTCGCGGACAACCGGGAGTGGACGGCCGACCCGGCCCGGCCGGCGGTGGTGGTCGGGACGGTGGACATGATCGGCAGCCGGCTGCTGTTCGGCGGGTACGGCTGTAGCTACAAGACCCGGCCCTTGCACGCCGGGTTCCTGGGGCAAGACGCCCTGCTGGTCCACGACGAGGCCCACCTGGAAGAGCCGTTCCAGAAGTTGCTCAAGGCAATCGAGTGCGAGCAGAGACGAGAGTAACCGACCGACTTCGGCCGCCCGGGATTGCGGGTCATGGAGCTGACCGCCACCCCGCGGACTGACGGAGAAACGTTCACGCTCACCGCGGAGGACGGGCGGCACGACCTGGTGGCCCGTCGGCTGAACGCCGTCAAGCGGTTGACCGTCCACCCGCCGGTAGCCGACGAGAAAGCGGTTGTGACGGCGATCACGGCGAAGGCGCTGGGGTACAAGGACGCAGCCGACCGGCCGGCGGTGGTCGTGTTCGTAGAGATGGATTTGCCGTGTTGAAGACATCCGATCTACCGCCGGATGCTGTAGGCCAGCACCCGCAGGGCGGCTTCCGCGTCCAGG
>JAIEQN010001182.1 GCA_019747685.1 Gemmataceae bacterium | reverse complement strand
CGGGCGGGGGCCGGCGGCCGGCGCCGGGGCGGCCCCCGGGTCGGACGGGGCGGTCCCGGCGGCCCGGTACCACCGCACCCCGACCCCGGCCCAGCTCAGGGCCAAGAGCCCGCACAGCACCCACGGCAGCCACGACCCCCCGCCCCGCCTGGCGGCCCCGAGCTGGCCGTCGAGCCGGAGCTGCTGGACCCGGTTGACCAGGTCGCCGTTGGCCGACGCCGGGCGGGTTTCGGTCGGGATCACGGTCGGGACCCTCTTCGGGGGCGTGGTCCGGAGTTCACCACAAAGACACGAAGGACACGGAGGCAAATCAGGGTTCGAGACCCGTTCCTCCGGCGACTTCCTCTTTGTGTCCTCCGTGTCTTCGTGGTCAGTCGGTCTTCCCACCCGCCTCGGGGCGGAATAGCGGGGCGAGTAGCCGCAGGCCGGCGGCCAGCATGTCGGCCCGGTCGAAGGCGTTCGGGTCGACGGCCAGTTGCATCCCCAGCCCGTGGAACAGGGCCTGGACGAGGCTGGCGGCGACCGGCGGCGGGACCGGGTGCGGCCCGGGCACGCTGCCGGCCAGGTCGGCCGCGATCAGCCCCCGCCACCCCCGGTACAGGTGGGCCAGCCGGTCCCGGTAGTCGGGCCGGTGGCCCATCTGGGCCAGGAACGTGTACAAGAGGCTGAACAGGTTCCGCTCCTCGGGCGACGGCCCGTCCGGCCGCAAGGCCCGGCCCAGCCCCTCGGCCAGGCAGTCCCAGGCCCGGCCGGTCATCGGCTTGGGGCCGTCCCCTTCCAGGTCCCGGGCGATCATCCGCCGGAGCATCCGCTCGAACACGGCCAGAAGGATCGCTTCCCGGGTCGGGAAGTAGTAGGTCAGTTGGCCGCGGCTCATGCCGCCGAGCCGGTGTTCGATCCGGCCGAGCGACAGCTTGTCGATCCCCTCCCCGGCGATGATGGCCTCGGCCGCGTCCATGATTTGGTCGCGGCGCTTCTTGGCAGCGTCGGACAGCCCGGGCGGGTCGGCCTCGCCCCAGAGGTCCCACGGCGGCCCGGGGTTCGGGGTGGCCGGGGCGGTCGGCGGGTCGTCCGTCCGGGGGTCGGGCATGCCGGTCCGCAGCGGGTCATCGTAGACCGATCGGTCTAGGGCGTTGGTCTGATTGTAGACCGGTCGGTCTACCGGCGTCAACGCGACTTAGCGGCTCTCCCGGAATTCTCACACTACCCCGCCCGGGTTGTGCGGGTTTCCCAGGTTGCCGGGCCGAACCCGGCCCCGGGACCGTTGCGTCCGTTCGCGGGAGGGCTGTAAGCTGTTCGCAGGAGGTGGCCGATGATTCCGCTGGAAATCGAGGACCTCGGCTGTGGCCGCGGGCCGGGGCTAAAGGGGACGAAGCTGAACCTGTATACCCTCATTCCGGCCCGGCTGGCCGGGAACACCCCCGAGGACATCGCCGAGCGGTTCCGGGTCCCATACCCGGACCTGACCGCGGCCCACATCGAGCTGCTGTTCAGCTACATGGACGACCACTACGACGAGGTGATGGCGGTCCACCACGAAATCCAGGCCCGGATCGACCGGGGCAACCCGCCGTGGGTCGAGGAGCAGTTCCGGCAGAACCTGCCCCGGCTCCTCGCCAGGCTCCCGCCGGAACTCCGGGCACGGACCGAGGCCCTGTTCGCCGAGCCGGCGAAGGCGGGGCGGGCGGCCCCCGTCGAACCGCCCCCGCTCGGGCAACCGGTCGAGGGTTAGCCCGTGCGAGGCGTGCTGCCCGACCACAACTGCGAGGGGCACGTCACCCGGCTGCTGGTCGCCGCCCGGGCGGCCGGGTACGGGGACTTTTGGGATGCCCTCGGGCTGGCCGTCGAGTCGTTCGCCGCGGTCGGGCTCCACCCTCGTAGTCCGGATTCGGACGTGTGGCGGACCTGTCAGCGAGAGCAACTCGTGCTGGTGACGGTCAATCGGAACCACCGAGGCCCCGATTCACTCGAAGCCGTCATCCGGGCCGAGGGGGTGGCCGACTCCCTACCGGTGCTGACGATCGGGGATGAGAACGCCGTCATCGCCGACCGGGGTTACGCCCTCCGGGCGTTCATCCGGCTCTTCGACTACCTCGACCGGATCGGCGAGCACCGCGGGGCCGGCCGGCTCTACATCCCCTGACCGCCGGCCGGTGGCCGTTCCCGGCCCGGCTCGCCCGGGTGGTCCCGCTTCCCCGCCACATAGAGCAACTGTCGCGCGAGGCCGTGCAGCAGCCTCACCTCCTGTGAGGTCGGCCCGGCCCGGCCGACCAGTTGCCGGACCGCGTGCATCAGGGCGTCGGCCCGCGTCCCGAACAGGAACCCGACCGCCGCGAGTGCCTCCCGCAGGTGTTCGTAGGCCCGCTCCTGCTCGGCGTGCGGGGCCGGCGGCGATTGGGCGGGGAGTTGAATCGCCCGGCCGGCGTTCTCGGCCGCCGACCACGCCTTCCGCAGCTCGTAGCAGCAGATCGTCACGGCCTGGGCCAGGTTGAGCGACGAGAACTCCGGGTCGACCGGGATGTGGACGAGGCCGTGGCACCGGCCGATCTCGTCGTTGGCCAGGCCGTGCGGCTCCGGCCCGAAGACCAGCCCGACCCGGCCGCCGGCCGCGGCGGCTTCCACGGCCCGGGGCATCAGCTCGGCCGGGGTGCCGGTCATCCCCCGCTTGGCGATGCCCGCGGTCAGCCCGGACGTGGCGAGGGCGAGGGTGCAGTCGGCGAGGGCTTCGCCGAGGTCGGGGACGGTCCGGGCGGCGTCGAGGACGGGCAGCCCGTGGGTGGCCAGCCGGCGGGCGTCGAGGTCGTTCGGGGAGCAGTACGGGGCGACCAGGGCGAGGTCGGCCAGGCCGAAGTTCCGCATCGCCCGGGCGACCGACCCGAGGTTCCCGGCGTAGTGCGGCCGGACCAACACGACGCGGCAGTTGGAAAGGGTCATGGGGTTCGCCGGCCAGCCGGCCCGGGGCTCGCGCCCCGGGTCATTTTACCGCCAACTGCGCGGCCAGCTCGCCGACGGCCTTGAGGTCGAGCTTGCCGCTCCCGAGGACCGGCAGCCCCTCGACCGGGTAGCAGTCCCGGCGGTTCGGCACCCACAGGTTCGGCAGGCCCCGGTCGCCCAGTCGGTCGAGCAAGTCGGCGAGCCGGTCGGCGGCTTCGGGCAGGTGGAGGACGACCACCCGTTCGCCGCGGGACTCGTCCGGGACCGCGGCCACCGCCAACACCCGGTCCCCGCCGCCGTACAGGTCGAGCAGTTCCTCCTCGACCCGCTCCAAGGGCACCATCTCCCCGGCGATCTTCGCAAACCGGCTCACCCGCCCCGTGATCCGGATGAACCCCTCCGGCTCGATCCGGCCCACGTCCCCGGTGTAATACCACCCGTCCCGGACCGCCTCCTTCGTCTTGCCCGGCTGGTGCAGGTAGCCGGCCATCACGTTCGGCCCCTTGCCGCACAACACCCCGTCCTCGCCGACCGGCAGCGGCTCCCGCCCCTCCTGCGCGAACGCCCGGTAGGCGACCCCGACCAGCGGCTGGCCCACCGTCCCGCGGACGTTGCACACCTGGGTGAACCCGTCGGCCGTGATCTCCGGCAGGTTGGTCGAGACGACCGGCGACAGCTCCGTACAGCCGTACCCTTCCAGCGGCAGGACGCCGAACTTGGCCCGGAACTCGTCCTGCAACTTCACCGGCAGCTTCTCGGCCCCGCAGATGAGCAGGCGGATCGATTGGAAGTCGCCGGCGTCGCACCGCCGGAGGTAGAAGCGCAGGAAGGTGGCCGTCGAGAGCATCAGCGTCGCCCGGTGCTTGCGGACGAGCTGGCCGACCTCCTTCGCCCCCCGCGGGTCGGGGTAGTAGACGGCCGTGGCCGCCGCCACCAGTGGGGCCCACAGGCAGACCGTGTACCCGAAGCTGTGGAAGAACGGCAGCACCCCGAACAGCCGGTCGTCCGGCCGGATTTGGATGGTCCGGATGGCGGCGTCGGTGTTCGACCCGACGTTCCGGTGGGTCAGGACGACGCCCTTCGGCTCGCCGGTGCTGCCGCTGCTGAAGACGATGGTGAGGGTGTCGTCGGGCCGGTGGCGGTGTAGCCCGAGGACGAACCGGTCGATCACCCAGCCCGGCAGCAGTAGAGCTGTCAGGAAAGCGCGGATGCGCTGCCCCTTCGTGACGGATTCGAGCACATCTTCCAGGTAGACCCGCTCCACCTCCGGCGGCAGGTCGAGCGGCACCCGCAGCAAGAACCGCTTCGACGTGACCACCAGCCGGACCCCGGCCTGCCGGACGGCGGAGCGCACGGCGTCCGTGCCGGCCGTGTAGTTCAGGTTGACCGACGCCTTGCCCAGGAAGGCGATGGCCAGGTTGGCCAGCGCCCCGCCCAGGCCGGTCGGCAGCCAGACGCCGACGTGGGCGTCAGCCGCCACCTTCGGCCGGAGGTAGTCCGTGACGCAGACCGCCCCGACGTAGGTCTTGCCCCAGGACAGGATGCGCTCGCCGGCCGCGTTGTCGATCACGCACGGGCGGAACAGGTTGCGGAACCGGACCGCGTTGCGGACGAACGCCCGGTGGACGAGCGGGACGTAGTCGGACTGCCGGACGGCGCAGTCGGCGGCCGCCTCCTGGACGAGGAGCCGGAGGTTCGGGGCGGAGAGCGGAAACCCCTCCCCCCAACCCCCTCCCCTAGGAAGGGAGGGGGAGACAGAGGGTGGCCGGCTCGGGGCTTCCTCCCCCTCTCCCTGTGGGGGAGGGGGCGGGGGGGAGGGGTCTGGTGTCTTCACCGGCTCCCCGAACAGGACCCCGACGTGCGGCCGGACGGCCCGCGGCCGCTTCCGGAACGCCCGCCCGCCGTGGTAGCTGAACCACCCGCCCCACAGCCCCTCGGTCCCGGCCGGGATCACCGCCACGCCAGCCGGGGCCAGGGCCAGCAGCCGCTCCACCGCCGGGCCGAACGGGAGCAGGTGCCCGCTCCGCGTCACCCGGCCCTCGGGGAACATCAGCACCAGCCGGCCCCGGGCCAGGGCGTCCGCCGCTCGTTGCAACGCTTTGTCGGACGGCTCCGGCTCGTCGATCACCACCGCCGGCGGCCGCGACAGGGCCGCCCGTAGGACGAACCCGTCGGCGTAGCTGGCCTGGTTGCACAGCACCAGGCAGCCGCCCGACCGCGGGACCCGGCCCCGGCCGTAGACGCTCAGCCGGTACAGCGTCCGGGCCAGGAGCCAGGCGACGAGGCGGAAGAGGGCGGGCATGGCGGGTCCCATCCGGTTCGCCCCAGATTACGCCGCCGCCGGCCGGCCGCCAACGCCGGACCGACCGGGTCGCACCTCGGCTCGGCGGCACAGGCCTCCCGGCCTGTGCCTCCCACCGCACAGGCCGGGAGGCCTGTGCCACCAAACCCGGGCGCGGCCCGATGAGAGGTTCGCTTGCGACCGGCCCGAACCGACGGTATACGCCCCGTCCTTCACCGACGACAGCGACGGACGGCGGCCGGGGCGGGGGACGGGGGGAACCCGCCGGCCGGCCGGGGGACTGCCGGGGGATTGCATGCCGACGCCGTGTGACCCGCTGCTCCGCCACGTCCTCCGGGACGAGGCCCTGACCCGCGGGCTCGGGGACATCGAGGCCAAGATGCTGGTCGAGTGGGTGGCCGACTGGACGGAACTGCTGGCCGACGCCGCCCGGACCGAGGCCGACGCCTGGGGGTGCGTCCGGCGGCTGTGCCGCCGGGGGCGGGCGATCGGCCGGTTCGTCCAGCTGTGGAACGAGCCGGGCGGCCGCGGGGCGGCGACCCAGCTCGCCGCCGCCGAGCGGTTCGGCTGGCCGCTCCCGACCGCCGCGATGGACCCCCCCGACCTGATGCACCACATCCTCACCTGGGAGAGCCAGCACCCGGGGAAGTAGCGCCCCGCTGCCGGAAAAAACCGCCCCCTGACGCGGTCGCCGCCCCGGCGACGCACGGTGAGGTGAGCGGTCAGTTCAGGGCAAGTGCGACCGGACGGGAGCTGGCGAGCCGGGGTCCCGTCCGGCAGGTCCAAGAGTCCGAAAATCCCGCACCGTCGGGCCGCCGGGGCCGTCTAAGAGGCATCCCGGCCGGCGCCATTCGCCCAGCCGGTAGGGGTTTCCGTCCGCCGGGCGAACGCCGGCCGGTTCCGGGCAGGTCTGCTTGCCCGGAATCACCCCGACGTTATGCTTATACTGATTCTGCCGGTCGTACCGCGCCGGGCGGCAACCAACACCCGACGCCACCCCACCCCACCCCGAGGCCGCGACGTCCATGTCCGACAACCGTGGCGACACCCGCGGCGAGAGCCGCGGCGACGAGAACCGCGATCACCGGGCCCGGTACGGCCGGCCGATCGAGGAAGCCTTCGAGGCGGCCAGCAAGCTGGCCGGGTCGAACCTCCCGCCGTCCGACTTCTACCAGCAGTTCCTCAACCGCACCCTCTCGGCCATCGACGCCCCGGCCGGGGCGGTCTGGCTGCGGACCCCCCAGGGGTTCCTCCAGATCGCCTGCCAGAAGGACCTGGACCGGGTCGGCCTGGACGCCCGCCGGGGCGGCCGGCAGTGCCACAACGAGGTCCTCCGGCAGGTCTTCACGGCGGCCCCGCCGCGGCCGCTGATGCTCGCCCCGAACGACCGCCTCCCGCCGTCCCAGGGCGGCCCGGCCCCGGCCCCGGAGGGCGGCCCGAACGTCCCGGCCGCCAACCTGACCGACTTCTTCGCCCTGTTCGCCCCGATCGTCACCCCGGACAAGCAGCCGCTGGGCGTCCTGGAGGTCTTCCAGGACCCGTCGCTCGACCCCCGCATCTACCCGACCTTCCTGAACTACGCGTTCCAGATGGCCGGGTACGCCAGCCAGTACCACCAGTTCTCCAACGCCCGGTCGGCGTCCGGGGTCGAGCGGACGTTCTCCCAGGTCGAGACGTTCGCCCGGCTGGTCCACACCACCCTCAGCCCGACCGAGGTGGCCTACCACGTGGCCAACGAGGGCCGCAAGCTGGCCGAGTGCGACCGGCTGTGCGTCGGCGTCCGCCACGCCCGCCGCAAGGTCACGGTCGAGGCGGTCAGCGGGGCCGACGTGGTCGAGAAGGCCAGCACCCACGTCCGCCGGCTCCGCCGGCTGATGGAGTCGGTCCTCCAGTGGGGCGAGACGCTGACCTTCAAGGGGACCAAGGACGCCGGGCTGCCGCCGGACGTGTCCCACGACCTGGACGAGTACCTGGCCGAGAGCCAGCCGAAGCTCCTGGTCGTCCAGCCGATCCGGGACGAGCGGGAGAAGGACCAGGGCAAGGCCGCCCGGTCGGTCCTGGTGATGGAGAGCTTCAACCCGCCGGACGACGCCGAGCCGATGATCCAGCGGCTGGACGTGGTGGCCAGGCACGCCGCCCCGGCCCTGTACAACGCGGCCGAGCTGAAGCGGGTGCCGTTGAAGTTCCTCTGGTGGCCGCTGGCCAAGGTCCAGGAGGGGGTCGGCGGGAAGGGCCGGTTCTACGCCGCCGCCGCCGCCGTCCTGCTGGCCGGGCTGACCGCCGCCATGGTCCTCATCCCGTACCCGCTGCGGATGGACGCCAAGGGGCACCTGCAGCCGGTCGAGATCACCAAGGTGTACCCCAAGGCCGAGGGCCAGGTCCGGGCCCTCCCGGCCAAGCCGGGGCAGAAGCTCCTCCCCGGGGACCCGGCCGTCGAGCTGTACAGCGAGCAGCTCAAGGGCGAGTACCAGCAGCTGCGGGAGAAGCTCCGGGAGGCCGAGGCCAAGCGGCGGGCGGCCGCCCAGATGCTGACCACCCCCAACCTGACCCCCGAGCGGAAGCTCCAGACCCTGATGGACCAGGACCTGGCCCAGCAGCAGGTCGAGAGCCTCGGAAGCACCCTCCGGTTCATGGAGCGGGAGTACAACCTGGACCCGAACCGGCTCGGGTTCTTCCTGGCCAAGGCCGACCCGTTCGACCCCAAGATCGCCCGGCCGCTCGGGGCGAGCAAGTGGACCGTCCTGGACGACGACCGGACCCGGGAGGCGATCCTCGGCCGGACGGTCAAGCCGAACGAGCCGCTGTTGCGGCTGGGGAACGTCGAGGGGGCCTGGCAGATCGAGGAGAAGATCCCCCAGCGGAACGTCGGCCAGATCGCCCGGGCGTTCGAGACCCCGGGGACGCACAAGGTCGACCCCGCCGGCCGCAAGTACCTGGACGTGGACGTGCTCCTGGCCAGCATGCCGGACAGCCGGTTCCTCGGCCGGCTGTACCAGGACGACCTGGCGGCCGAGGCCGTCCCGAACAAGGACGAGCACGACGAGAACGAGCCGGTCGTCACCGCCTACGTCAAGCTCAACCTGGACGACATCCCGAAGGACCAGTGGGTCCCGGAGTCGCAGTTCGTCACCGGGCTGGAGGTCCGCACCCGCGTCCGGTGCGGCGACCACGCCCTCGGGTACTCCCTGTTCCACG
>JAIEQN010000145.1 GCA_019747685.1 Gemmataceae bacterium | reverse complement strand
AGCGGTATCGATCGCGGTCTGTAAGGCGTCCGGCTCGGCCCGGACGGCGACCACCGTGCGGCCCAGTACGAATTCCAGTTTGTCGAGCAGGTCGCGGCTGTCGGGGTAGGCGGCTGCCATGAGCAGGGCCAACCCTTGCATCTGAAGCGGCAGGACGAGGTTTTCCCGGGCCACCGACTCCGGGACGAATTCGATCACGGTTCGGAGCAGTTCGACCTCACCGAGCCAGACGGTGGTGTTCGGGCCGGGGAGGAGCCGGAGGAGCGAGGCCGGGTAGTTGAGGAAGAAGCCGACGGGTAACGTCAGGTTGGCCCGGACATCGGCGGCGAACCCGGCCGCCTCGTCGTCGGACCGCCGCCACTCCGGGCTGCCGAACTCGTGCCGGGCGGCCGCGGCCTTCGCCCGGATGTACCCGGCCCAGGCGGCGTTCTGCGGCTCGCCGGTGTCCTCCAGCCAGTCGGCGAAGACCAGCCGGGCGGTCTCGTCCTGCGGGTTGCGGAGGAACGCCCGGACGAAGGCGTCGGCGTCGGGGTGGGACGACATGGCGGGCCGGCCCCGGGGTGACGTATGTCACCCCCGATCGTACCCGATGCCGGGTGGGGACACCACCGGTCGGCAGGCCCGGGTGGCCGGGGCGAGACCTCGACGCCCCGAGTCGTGCAGGGTGGGTCAGGAAATCCTGCGGACTTCCTGACCCACCCTGCACTAACAGTCGAATCAATGATAGGGTCCGGGCGACAGAAGGCGGAAGCGTCTGTTGAGTCGGTGCCAGAGGTTCATGGGAAGTGGATCGCCTCCCCCGAAGCGGAGGAGTAGTGAACGGCTTAGGTATGGCGAACGCACGAGTGCATCGACAACTTGTTCGCCAAGCCCGTCATCGTGTAGCAACAGCGTTTCGAGCATGGCAAACTTCGGCGAGTTGGCGAGCAGTTCTACAGCTTGAACAATCTCACCCAACTCTCCGTCCGGAACACCACCCATCGAGTAGCTAATTTCAAACTCCCGCAAGCGAAATTGCGAAGGTGAGTTTACAAGCGCAGAGACTCCAGGTAAACCGAAGTTCTCATTGTCCAAATTGATCCTGGTCAAACTCGATAGGTGCGGCGATGACAATAGGATGGGCCAACGCCTCGCGCCGAAGCCCGGAGGTTGGATGCTGCCCAGCCTGCTCACAAACATCAGCCTTGGGTCACGCGCAAGCTGAAGAAGAAAGTCCTCGTTGACGGTATCACCCACCTCATCAGGGATATACAGGCCCAGCGACAGGGAGGTCGCAGGCTCGAGGGCGATAAGTTCGTCGATGGAATCCAAGTAGCTGCGAACTGAAAAATGTAGGCGAGTGACAAAGCCACGCTGAAAACGCTCACGTCCGATGTCTGCCGGTCCGAAAGACCTCCCTGATGTCGCCAAGCTTTGAAGGATCCCGGCTACCAGGCTATGGGGCAGTTGCGACAACCAGTCGCAGGTGTGGTTCTCAAGTAGGGCACCCTCCCGGCGCAAGAGATCGGGTCTACGTGGGTCGTCTGCCGGACATCTCGCCAACTCGCATTGAATGCGGACTAGATCAGCCCGGGCACGGCCGAGGTTGTCGCCGTGTTCCTCCAGCCAGTCCGCGTAGACGAGCCGCGGCAGGTCGTCGGCCGGGTTCGCCAGGATGGCCTCGATGAACGCCCGGCGGTCGGACACGACGGCCTCCGGCGATCGGTCCGTGGGTCAGCCGGTGTAGTGAGCCCGGACGACGACCACCAGCCGGTCGTCGGCGTGGACCTCGAACGTGACGGCCAACGGCCGGTCGATCAGGATGCGTTGGCCGTCCGGACGGGACTCGCCGCGGCGGTCGGGGTTGGTCGAGAGCTGGGCGTCGATCCGGCCCATCGCCTCGAAGACCGGCTCGGTCGACTCACCCCGGCCGTGCAGCTCCAAAACGATCTCGCCGACCCGGTGTTCGCGGACCGACCGCAGCCAAACGACCCGCCACGGCGACCCGTTCATGCCGCGCCCCGCCGTTTGGCGACCAACTCGCGGAGGTACGCGACGGCCTCCGCCGTGGTCACCCCTTCGGCGATCTCCGCCGCGGTGGGAGGGGGGCCTGGCGGGCCGAACACCTTATCCGCCCAGGCGTCGAGCATTTGCTGGTACAGTTCGGGCGGGAGGACGACCGCCTGGGGCTCGCCGGTCGCGTCGTACACCTTGGTCGGCCCGTTCACGGCGCGGAGCTTGGCAATCACGTCGGCGGGGAGGTCGAGCTTGTTCATAGGTCCTCCGCGGGCGGGAACACCCGTCAGGATACCACGCCATCCGAGCCGCCGCTACCACCGCATGACGGCCGTGCCCCAGGCCAGGCCGGCCCCGAACCCGCTCAAGAGGACGAGCTGGCCGGGCCTCAGCCGGCCGTCGGCCGCCGCCTCGTCCAGGGCGATCGGGATCGACCCGGCCGACGTGTTCCCGTACTTCTCCAGGTTGTTGAACACCTTCGACCGGGGGATGTGCAGCACGTCGATGGCCGCGTTGATGATCCGGATGTTCGCCTGGTGGGCGACGTACAGGCCCACGTCGGCCGTCGTCAGGCCCGCGGCCTTGAGCACGTCCTGGATGGTGTCGCAGAGGATGTCCACGGCCCAGCGGAAGACCGCCCGGCCGTCCATGTACATGAAGTGCTTCCCCTCGGCCAGGGCCTG
Organism: Gemmataceae bacterium; assembly: GCA_019747685.1. GTDB lineage: Bacteria > Planctomycetota > Planctomycetia > Gemmatales > Gemmataceae > Urbifossiella. The sequence continues at coordinate 5,721 of JAIEQN010000145.1, read as the reverse complement.
CGGCGTCGGCGGCAGCCGGCTCCCGCCGGTCTCCCGCTGCAAGAGCGGCCCGCCGCCCCCGTCCGACCCCATGTTGTAGGCCAGGATGCCCTGGTCCGGCTCGCCCCGCTCGACGAACACCGCCCCGGCCCCGTCGCCGAACAGCGGGTACGTCTTGATGTCGTCCGGGTTCAGCACCCGGCTGTTGGTGTCCCCGCCGATGACCAGGGCCCGGTCGCTCAGCCCGGCCTTGACGTAGGCGGCGGCGGTGATGAGGGCGTACATGAACCCGGCGCAGGCGGCCTCGACCTCGATCGCCGGGCCGACCAGCCCGAGCCGGTCCTGGACGAGACACGCCGTCGACGGGAACGACATGTCCGGGGTGAAGGTGCCGAGGACGAGGAGGTCGCAGTCGTTCGCCCCGAGGCCGGTCTTGGCGAACAGGTCGTTCGCCGCCTCGACGCACAGGTCCGAGGTGGCCTGGTGCGGGGCGGCGTGGCGGCGCTCGAGGATGCCGGTCCGCTTGACGATCCAGTCCGAGTCGAACCCGAGCCGGGCGTGCAGGTGGTCGTTGGCGACCACCATGTCCGGGACGTACTTCCCCGTGCCGACCACCCGAACGCCGGTCAGCGACCGGCACTTCGGGAGCGGCAGGCGGCGGTCGGTGGTCATCGTGGCGGCGTCCACGGGGGCCGGAAAGGGGAGATTATACGGACCCCCGGCCGCTCCCGCCCGCCCCCGGGCTACCGTTCGGCCCCGCACGAGAGGAACCGGGTCAGCCCGGATACGGCCGCCGCGGTGGCGTCGATCCGCAAGTTCCCGTCGGCCGGGGAGAGGTAGAATCCGCCGATCAGGACGCCGGCCCGGAACCCGTTCTCGAAGTGCCGGGTGTTGGCCTCGGCGTACTGGAGGCCGGTCAGGAACTGGGCCGCGTCTTGGGCCGCCTGCCGGTAACGGGCGGCCCGGCCGAGGTCGGCCGCCTGGCGGTTGAGCTGGTACGCGGCGGCGACCGCCTGGAGGTCGAGGCCGGTGTCGGCGGCGGTCGGCGGGGCGTCGACCGGTTGGCCGTTGGCGAACCCCTTGAACCCCCCGGCCCGGAGCGGGTAGCGGGGGTCGGTGGCCGCGTACTGGAGGCCGAGCAGCCAGTCGGTCATCTCGAAGGCCGCGGCCGCGGCGTCGGCCGACCGGGTTTGCCCGGCGACCTCGGCACAGGCCGGGATGAGGGCGGCGGCGAGCTGCGGGGTCGGGGACCGTTTGAAGACGGCCGGGTAGTGCGCCACGGCCTTGGCCATCGCCTCGGCCTTCCACGCCTCGGGCCTGGCCCGGTGGCTGGCCGCGACGGCCTGGACCGCGACCCCGGCGGACTCGGCCGGCCAGCCCGGGTCGGTCCCGGCCCGGAGGTAGCCGCACAGCCGCTCGGCCTCGGCCAGCAGCCGCTCGTCGGCCCGCGGGAGTTCGTAGACCGCCAGGGCGAGCGTGGCCGCGAAGTCGGTCGGCCCGCCGGCGGCCCGGGTGTGGGGCGTCCGGACGGCCCCGTCGGGGCTGGCCTTGGTCAGGGCGAGCAGGGCGAGGACCGCCTGGGCGGCCACGACCGCCTGCCGCTCGTCCCCGGCGAACCGGGCCGCCCGGGCCAGGGCCAGCGCGGCCCGGGCCTGCATCCCGTCGTCGTCCCCGTCCAGCGGCTGCCGCAGGGCCGGGTTGTAGCCGTACTGGAACCGCCCGTGGGCCTGGTTCACCCGGGCCAGCCAGCCGCCGCCGAGGAGGACCGACCGGACCGCGGACTGGGTCGGCGGGGGGAACGCGGCCAGCGGCTCGAACCCGGCCAGCGGGCCGTCGGCGGGCATTCGGGCTTGGGGGGCCGGGGCGGCTCCGCCGGCCGGGACGACCGGCGGCTGGGCCGCACCGACCGCCGCCAGGGAGAGGAGGACGACCGCCAGGATGAGCCGCCGCATCGCCGAGCCTCCGTGCCCGTCAGGGACCGACGGCGGATGCTAAGCGAACCGGCCGCCGGCACGCAATCCGAACGTGCCGCGGCCGGCGGAGGTTGAACACAGGCCGGGAGGCCTGTGCCACCGGTCAGGTGGCGGTCGGGGCCGGGGCGGCCGGCTGCTCGGTCTTGGGTTGCTCGGCGGGCGGTTGCTCGCCGGCCTTGAGGACGTGCTTCACCCGGCAGCGGACGTAGTGCTGGGTGTGGCCCTTGAGCCGGCGGTAGTTCTTCCGCCGGCGGAACTTCTGGATCATCGTCTTCTTCCGGGTCAGCTCCGTGACCTCGGCGACGACCTTGGCCCCCTCGACCAGCGGCCGGCCGATCAGCGTCTCGCCGCCGTTCTGGTACAGGAGGACCTTGTTCAGCTCGAGCGTGGCCCCGACCTCGACCTCGCGGTAGTCGAGCACCACCACCCCGCCCGGCTCGGCCCGGTACTGCCGGCTGCCGTCCTCGAAGATCGCGTACATGACTCTGCCCGCCGTTGGCTGCTGCGCACGGTACGAAGAGTGTGAGTATAGGGGCGGCGGGCGGGACGGCCAGCCTACTTCTTCCCCGGGTGCCGGAGCACTTGCCCACCCAACACGCCGTCGTCGTGCTTGCCGTCGGCGACGGCGGCGTGGCCGTTGACGAACACCCACCGCACGCCGGTCGGGTACTGGTGGGGCTGGTCGAAGGTGGCGGTGTCCCGGAAGGTCTGGGGGTCGAGGACGACCACGTCGGCCTTGTAGCCGGGCCTGAGGTAGCCGCGGTCGGGGAGCTTCAGGATGTCGGCCGGCAGCCCGGTCGCGCTGCGGACGGCCTGCTCGACCGGGATCAGCTTCTCCTCGATGGCGTACCGGCCGACCTTGCGGGCGAAGGTGCCGTAACTGCGGGGGTGGGGGACGGTGTCGCCGGGGGCCTGGACCCCGCCGTCGCTGGCCGTCGCCACCCACGGCCGGGACATGTACACCCGCACGTCCTCCTCGGACATGCCGAAGTGGACGACCTGGGCCCCCCCGTTCCGCTCGATCTCCAGGGCGATGTCGAGCGGGTCCCTCCCCTCCGCTGCGGCGATGGCCGAGATGCGTTTTCCTTGCCAGGTCGGCTTCGGGGCGTACCGGGCGACCTGGTAGCGGCTGCCGTCGCCGAGCAACTCGCCGATCTCCTTCTTCATCCGCGGGCCGGCCTCCGGGTCGTCCATCCGGGCGACGAGGTCCTTCTGGCTCCCCTCGCGGTACTTGGCCGGGACGACGTTGGCCCGCAGCGAGGTGCTGCTGGCGGCGTAGGGGTACTGGTCGGCGGTGACCTGCTGGCCGTTCTTGCGGGCCGCCTCGATCAGGGCGACCGCGTCGGCCGACTTGCCCCACGCCTTCGGCCCGGACGCCTTGATGTGCGACACGTGGACCCGGCAGCCGGCCTCCCGGCCGATCTTGATGGCCTCGTCCAGGGCGTCGAGCAGGGCCGTGCCCTCGTCCCGGATGTGGCTGGCGTACAGCCCGCCGTGGCGGGCCGACACCCTGGCCAGGGTGACGATCTCGTCCGTCCGGGCGTAGGTGCCGGGGGTGTAAATCAGGCCGGTGGCCAGGCCCCAGGCCCCGTCGGCCATCGCCTTGTCGGTCAGGGCTTCCATCTTGGCCAGTTCCGCGGCGGTCGGGGGCCGGTTGGCGTTGCCCATCGCCGCCTCGCGGATGTCGTTGTGCGGGGCGAGGTGGACGACGTTGGTGCCGACCCCGCCGGCCTCCAGGGAGGCGAAGAACTTGCCCACGTCCACCGGCCCGGCCCCGCAGTTCCCGGTGACGACGGTGGTGACGCCCTGGCGGACGTAGTTGGCGTTCGCCCGGCCGGCCTTGCTCGTCAGGCCCGGGTTGCTGGTGTCGCAGTGGGTGTGCAGGTCGATGAACCCGGGGCAGATCACCAGCCCGGCGGCGTCCACCTCCTTCGCCCCCTCGACCGTCCCGACCGCCCCGACGGCGACGATCCGGTCGCCCTTGATGTGCAGATCGCCCTTGACCCCGGGCTGGTCGGTGCCGTCGTACAGCGTCGCCCCGCGGAAGACGACGTTCGTGTCCGGCTCGGCGGCCGGGGCGGGGGCGGCAATCGCGGCGGCGAGGGCGAGGGCGACGAGCCGGGCCATCACGGGCCTCCGGGGCTGGCTCAAAGCGGGATGACGGTGATCGCCGGGGCGATGCGGGTGAAGTCGGCCACGTTGCGCGTGAGCAGGTTCGGGATGCTCCGGGCGATCATGGTGGCCGCGATGTTGGCGTCGTGGACCTGCTTCCCGCCGCACGGCACCCGTGCAAAGAGGTTAAGCAACTCGTCCGTGACATCCGGTCCATCTTCCACGACCGTAAACCGGTTTTGGAACCGCCGGACATCCCCGATCAGGACCGGCACCGGCACCGTGCCGGTGAAGGCGCCCGGTCGCGTCATTCCTGCCAGGTACTCGCGGAGGATCTGCCGGCTGACACACAGTTGCCACCCGGCCGCGAGGGAGCGGCCGACGGCAGCCACGGCCGCCGCAGGCATCGGGGCCAGGACGGACTGACCAAAGATCAGGATGTCGGCGTCCAGCATCAGCCGACTAACGGTCGCCGTCGCCATACAGGTCCTCCCGCCGGAAGGTGAAGGTCGGGTCGGTCAGGCCGATCGGGTAGGGCTGGAACAACGGGCCGTCGACCGTATTGTCGGGTCGCTGCCCGGGGTCTTCGCCATACAACTGCTCCCGACTCGCGGTGAACCCTTCCGGCCAGGGGCCGATGTCGATCGGCTGGAGGCCGAACGGTAGGCCGGTGGCGGAGGGAACGGTCACGAACACCCGGACCTCCCCCGGCGGGATGTCGTCGGGCAGCTTGACCGTGATCGTGTGGTCCGGGCCGACCACCGCCGTCGTCTCGATCGTCCGCATGGCCGCGGCCTCCTGGGCGTCCGCCGGATCATACCACCGCCGGCCCCGGCCCACAACGACCGAGGCCCGCGGGGAACACCCCGCGGGCCTCGCCGATTCGCCGGGGTCGCCGGTCGGTCAGCCCTCGACCTCGGCCGCCGCCTCCTCCTCGGACCCGGCCGACGCCGCCTCGCCCGGGTGGCGCTCGGCCGCGTGGCCCTCGCCGAACATCAACAGCAGCGGGGCGGCCACGAAGATCGAGCTGTACGTCCCGACCAGCACCCCGATCACCATCACGAACGCGAACAGGTGGACCCCCTCGCCCCCGAACAGGTACAGCACCCCGACCACCAGGAACACCGTCAGGCTGGCCAGCACCGTCCGGCTCAGGGTCTGGTTCACGCTGTCGTTGATCATCTGCGGGGTCAGGGCCGGGTTCTTCCCCCGCACCTCCCGGATGCGGTCGAACACCACGATCGTGTCGCTCACCGAGTACCCGACCAGGGTGAGCAGGGCGGCCACCGCCGGCAGGTCGATCTTGAAGTCCTCCAGCCCCAGCACCCGGCCGACCGGGTTGTCGAACAGGTAGTGGCAGGCGGCGATCGCCCCCAGGGTGAAGCACAGGTCGTGGACCAGGCACAGCACGGCGGCCAGCCCGAACGTCCAGTTCCCGAACCGGAACCAGAGGTACAACAGGATGGCCACCCAGCTCGCCAGGATGGCGTAGAACGCCTTCGTCCGGGTCTCGGCCGCCAACTGGCTGTCGAACACCTCCAGCCGCTCCGGCTCCGGCCGGGTCTCGACCGCCTGCTCGGTCTTGGCCAGGATTTGTTGCAGGGTCTTGACCTGGCCGGCCAGCTCCGGGTCGGCCGGCTCGGCGGCGGCCACGGCC
>JAIEQN010000572.1 GCA_019747685.1 Gemmataceae bacterium | reverse complement strand
CAGCCCGAGCAGCGCCGCGAGCCGGCCCCACGGGACGGCCGCCCCGCCGGCCACGTGCGGGGCCACCGACAGCCCGGCCGCCACCACCCCGGCCGTCAATCCGACTAACAGCACGAAGGCGTTCTCCGCCAGGACGAGGAACTGCACCGCCCGCGGCCGGTAGCCGACCGCCCGCAGGAGGGCCAGCTCGCCGACCCGCTCCCAGACGCCCCGCAGCACGACCACGGCCAGACCCAGCACCCCGAGCAAGAGCCCGAACCCGCCGAGCAACTGGAAGGTGGACAGGTAGGCCCCGATCACGGCCTGATAGGCCGCGACCTTCTCCCGGGTCGGCGTCACCTCAAGCCCGTTCTCCCGCAGCCCGACCCGCAGCACCCGGGCGATGTCGTCCTCCGTCCCCGGCGGCGTGCGGACCAGGAACGCCCGGTAGCCGTCGGCCTTCGGGAAGAGGCGGACGAAGTTCCCGTCGGCCATCAGCAGCTCGCTCTGGAACGGGCTGTCGGCCAGCGTCCCGACGACCCGCAGCGTCACCTCGTTGCCGGCGTCGTCGGGTAACTTCAGCTCGCCACCCACGCCGGTCTTGAGCTGCCACACGGCCGTGTTGTTCTCGGCGAACACCGGCACCGCCCCGCCGGGGTACTCCTTCGTCAGGAGCAGCCACGGGTTCGCCTTCTCCTCCGGCGTGGCGGCTTCCGTCTGGTAGAACCGGAACCCGCCCCGCCGGACGAGCGAGTCCGGGACGCCGAGGACCCGCGGCCGGGCCGCCTGGAACAGGTTCAGGCAACTGGCGTCGTCCCCCGGCCGGAGCCGCAGCGGTACCACGTTCGGCGTCCCGTCCGGGTTCGGCTTGAGGGCGTCGAGGTCGGCCACCGCCTGCTGGTAACGCGGGTCGTCGGTGGACCGGCCGTAGGCCCGGACCAAGCGGTCCTCCAGGTCCGTGCGGCCCGGGCCGGTGTCGAGCGGCTGGTAGACCGGCACGTCCACCTCGGCCAGCAGGTTGAACCCGCCGCTGCCGCCGGTGACGGCGGCGAAGTCCCGGCCGGGTTCGCGGCGAAAGCTCTCGACGGCGACGAGCAGGAACGCCGCGGCCGCGAGCAGGGCGGCGGTGAGCAAGCTGCGGGTCGGGTTGCGGGCAGCGTTGCGGCTGCCGAGCCGGGCCAGGGCGGTCACGCCCCGGCCGGTCACGTCCCGCCGGCGGTCCCGCCGCATCCAGGCCCGGAAGCCGAGGAGGGCCGCGGTGAGAAGCAGGGCACCGCCGCCGAAGAAGGTCATGGCCCGGTAGTCGGGGTTGGCCACCGACCCGCCGGCGGCGAGCAGCCCGACCCCGACGAGCAGCGCCGCCGCGATCAGGGCCAAGCTCACCCACGGCCGGCGGCTCGGCCCGAGCGTCGGGCCGGCGGTCTCGCCCCGCAGCAGGGCCGGCGGCGACACCCTCACCAGCCAGCGGACGCCGAACCACAGGGCCACCAGGGCCATCGCCACCGCCGCCCCGAACCCGATGACGAAGCTGGTCGGCGTCGAGTGCGGCTTGAGGAACGCCCCGACCTCCGGGTCCGGCCAGAGTTCGAGCAGCACCCGCAGGAGGAGTTGGTTGTACCAGACGCCGGCGAGCAGCCCGACGGCGGCCCCGACGACCGCCAGGACCAGCCCCTCGGCCAGCACCAGCCGGCGGACCTGCCGGACCGAATAGCCCGCCGCCAGGAGCAGCCCGACCTCCTTCGCCCGCCGGTCGAGCGACAGCCGGAACAGGAGGCCGACCAGCATCAGAGCCGCCGCGATCAGGAACAGGCTGAACCCGAGGAACAGCCCGCCGAAGTCGGTCCCGCCCCGGCCGGCGGTCAACAGCCGCTCGCGGATCGGGTCGAACACGAACCCGGCGGCCGCCGGGTCGAGGTGCTTCAGGACCGCCGGGCCGAGCCGGTCGGCGAGCTGCTCCGGCGACTCCCCCGGCCCCGGGGCCACCCGCACCGACGTGACCGACCCGTACCGGCTGCCGAACAGCTTCGCCCCGGTGGCCGTGTTGACGTAGGCCTTGGGCGTGGCCTTGTACTTCCGCCAGTAGGCCTCGTGAGCGTCGCCCGGCTTGATCTTCTCCTTGACCTTGGCGTTGGTCAGTTGCGGCGGGCGGTCCCAGTCGAAGATGTTGGCGTTCTCGTCGGTGATCCCCTTGACCGGCGGGGTCAGGTCGCGGTCGGCGGCGGCACCGGCCAGCGGGACATAGCCGCGGAGGGTCAGCTTGGCCTCCCGGACGCGGCCCTCGCCCTCGACCTCCGGGTCGTAGTAGCCGACGGCCAGCTCGGTCCCGGCGGGCAGCCCCTTGAGCGGCGACTCCGGCCAGTCGGCCAGGACGATCTCGTCGTCCTTCAGCTCGGACACGCCCGGCGGCAGGAACGGCCCGAGCGGCGGGGCGGCCGCCGGGTTCAGGGCCGCGACCACCGAGTACGGAATCTCCTTCCCGTCGTGCCGGATCGAGTTGACCAGGTACACGAGGGTCGGCTCGGCCCGGGTGCGGAGGTCGGCGGCCGCCGCCTCGACCGCCCTCGCGGTCGGCTCGTCCATGAGCAAGCCTTCCGGCTCGACGGCGACGTAGCCCTTGCCGGACTTCGGCACCCGGACCCGCAGCCCGTAGTCGGCCAGCGTCAGCCGGTCGCGGAGGGCGGCGTTCAGGTCGGCGACTGTCGCCCCGGACGAGAACAGGGCGTTGGCCCGGACCGGCGGGTCGCCGCGGCCCCGGCCGCCGGGCTCGTCCAGGGCGGCCGACAGGGCCGGCAGGGCGACGAACACGTTCAGCGGGGCGGCCGGGTCGGCGGACAGGTTGAAGTCGTTGAGCGGCTCGTGGGGGGCCAGGAAGGCGGCCACCGGCAGGGAGACGCCGGCCGTCACGTCGGCCAGCGCCCGCCTGGCCAGCAGGCTCGACCGGGGCACGTCGGAGAACGGCGGGAGGCCGAGCCGGAGGCCGTCCCCGGACCGGAGGCCGAGCCGCTCGACCACCCGCCGGCCGGCCGCCGCCCCCCCGTCGGTCCCCCAGAAGGCGTAGGCCAGGGTCGCCCCGGGCCGCAGCGCCCGCCGGTCCATCCCGACGACCGTGACCCGGCCGAGCGACGGGGCGTCCGGGTCGTCCCCGGCCCGGACCCGCCGGGCCGACCCCTGGAGGAGCAGGGCGGGGGTGGTCCGGCCCGGCAGGCCGTTGGCGATCCCGGCACGGACCGGGCGGCGGAACACGGCCACCGCGTCGAGGTCGTTGAGCTGCCGCTCGGCCCGGGCCCGGAGGCTGCCGCGGAGGGAGTCGCCGACCAGCAACGCCCCGGTCAAGACGGCCGACCCGACGGCCACCCCGAGCAGCACGGCGAGGTCCGCCCGCCAGTGGTAGCGGAGGTTGCGGAGGACGAGGCGCGGGAGGGTGAGCATGGGGCGGGGGTCGTCCCGGGAGCGCGGGCCTCCGGCCCGCATCGAATAGGGGCGGGCCGGAGGCCCAGGCCCGCGCTCCAGACGGTCAGGCGGCCGGCGCCAGCGTCCCGTCGGTCATCTCCATCCGCCGGGAGAACAGCCGGGCCAGATCGCCGCTGTGGGTGACGACCACGAGAACCGTGTTCTCCTGGCGGTGGAGGTCGAGGAGCAGTTCGCCGACCGCCTGGGCGGACTTCCGGTCGAGGTTCCCGGTCGGCTCGTCGGCCAACAGCAGGGTCGGCTTGAGGACCAGCGCCCGGGCGACGGCCACCCGCTGCCGCTCGCCGCCGGACAGCTCGGCCGGGCGGTGGTCGAGCCGGCCGCCCAGCCCGACCCGGTCGAGCAGCTTGCGGGCGTAAGGCTCGGTCTCGTCCACGCCGGCCCGGCTCACCAGGGTCGGGATCAGGACGTTCTCCAGGACCGAGCACTGGGGCAGGAGGTGGTGGTCCTGGAAGACGAACCCGATCCGGCGGTTGCGGAACGCGGCCAGCTCGGCCTCGGGTAGCGAAAACGGGTCGGTCCCGTCGAGGGTGACGGACCCGGCGGTCGGCCGGTCGAGGGTGCCGAGGATGTGCAGGAGGGTGCTCTTGCCCGACCCGGACGGCCCCATCACCGCCAGGGCGTCACCGCGGCCGAGGTCGAGGTCCACCCCGCGGAGGATCGGCAACGGCCCGGACCGGGTGGGGTAGTCCTTCGACAGGTCGTGGGCGGCAAGAGACATGATCTGTTCTGTAGGGTGGGTCGAACGGTTAGGCGCCCTGCAACGCGGCCAGGGCCAGGGTTCCCAGGCCGTAGAAGGTATACTCCACGTCCGGCCGGTCGTCCCACAGCCCGCCCCGGAACCCGCCCGGCGGGTGTTCACACGACTCGGCATAGTCCCGGACCTTCTCCCAGTCGAGTCGGTCCGCCGCCCCGAGTTGGTCGAGCGTCCAGCCGCCGGTGAAGGTGGAGAGCAGGTCGGCGGCCGGGATGCGGTCGTTGGCCCGCAGGCCGCCCTCGAACGGGGACGGCAGCCCGGCCAGGAACGCCGCCGTCCCGGCCGCCGCCTCGTCGTCCAGCGCCCCGAGCATCTGAAGGACACCGACCCCGGCCGCGGTCGGGTTGGTGCCGCTCCGCTTCATCGCCGAAATCTCGACGTACCCGCCGTCCGGCCGGCGGCGGGACCGGGCGAACCCGGCCAGCCGGTCGGGGTCGGGGACCGGCCGGTCGAGCAGTTCCCGGCACAGGGCGACGAGGAAGCTGGTGTAGGTGCTGCCGTGCGGGCCGCCGGGCACCTTGGCGTACCCGCCGTCCGGCGAGCGGAAGGTTTCGAGCGCCGCCGCCACCCGGTCCCGCCAGTCCGGCGGGGCGTCGGCCAGCACGTCCGGCCCGCCGCCGAGCGGCACCAGGTAGCAGCTCACCACCAGCGAGAAGAAGTCCACCACCCCGGCCGAGCCGGCCAGCTTCGACCGGAGGAAATCGCCGGCCCGGCCGCACACCTCCGGGTCGAGGGCCTGCAACACGGCCAGCGACCGGAGGGCGAACCCGGTGTAGTACAGGTCCGACCCGCCCTCCCGGCCGGGGAACCCGCCGTCCGGCCGCTGGCACGACCGGACGTAGTCGGCGTGCTTGGCCCGCAGGTCGTCCGGCAGCCGCTCGACCCCGTCGAGCAGCCGGTTGGTCAACCGGGTCAGGTACGGCTCGTCGGTCATCGGGTGATCCGTCACCCGGGGTGCAACCCCGGGTCGGTGGTCCGCGGTCATCCGGCCATCTGCCCTTCGAGCTTGGCCCGCAGGTCGGGCGGGATTTCGGCCGACTCCAGCTTGCCGCCGGGTCCCTCCCGGCAGCAGACGGCGGTGATCCGGCCGACCGCCACCGCCTCGCCCCGCTGGTTGGTGAACGGGAACCGGTACGACACCGACTTCGCCCCCACCCGCTCGACCTCGACGCCGACCGTCAGCACGTCCTCGAACCGGGCCGGGCGGGCGTACTCGCACCCGACCGACACCCGCGGGAACCCCCACTTCACCCCGTCCCGCTCGAACAGAACCGACGTGCCGAGGGAGTGGAGGAAGTCGGTCTCGGCCGCTTCCATGAAGCGGAAGAAGTTGGCGAAGTACATGATCCCGGCCATGTCGGTGTCGCCGAACTCGACCCGGCGGGAGGTGGTGAACATTGCGGAATGCGGAATGCGGATTTCGGAATGAAGGACCGATGCCACCCATGAACAGGATACGCGGCCGAGGCGGCGAATCAGGGGGTTTCGTGACTCCGCAATCCGCATTCCGCATTCCGCATTCGCACGGCCTCGGAGAGGACGTGCGAGGTCTCCTTCGCCATGACCTCGGCGGTGAACCGCTCCCGGACGGCCGCCGCCCCGACCCGGGCCGTCGCCTCCCGGAACTCGTGGTCGTCCAGGAGCCGGCGGAGGCCGGCCGCCAGGGCCGGCGGGTCGCCCGGCGGAACGAGCAGACCGCCGCCGGTCGCCCCGACCAGCTCCGGGAACGCCCCGTGGGCCGGCTGGACCACCGGCACCCCGTTCGCCCACGCCTCCAGCAGGTACAACCCCTTCGGCTCCCGGTAGGTCGTCGGCACGGTCAGCACGTCGACCGACCGGAAGAAGCGGACCTTGTCGGCGTGGGTCGGGCTGGCGACGTACTCGAAATCGTGCGACAGCCCGGCGGCCGCCAGCTTCTGGTGCTGCTCCTCGAAGAACGGGCGGTCGTTCTCGCCCAGCCAGCCCGACGCCCGGAGCCGGTGGGCCGGGACCCCCGGCGTCCGCCGCAGGTGGATGAACGCCTCGACCGCGTGGTGGAAGCCCTTCTCCGGGCAGACCCGGGCGAAGTACCCGACCGTCAGCGGGCCGTCCCGCCGGGCCGGCCGGGGGCCGCCGTGCCCGGCCAGGTTCAGTCCGGGGTAGACGACGTGCATCTTGTCCCGTGGCACCCCCAGGTAGCCGGCCATGTGGTCGGCGTAGTACCGGCTGGTGGTGAGGAACCCGTCGGCCGCGGCGGTGTTCTTGCGGATCAGGTCGACGCACGCCCGGCGGTCGGCCGCCGGCAGGGCGTCCAGGAAGATGTCGTCCCCCTGGAGGGTGACCAGCACCGGCACGCCCAACTCGTGCTTGAGCCGCGGGATGACCCCGGACAGGAGGGCGTTCGAGAAGACGACGACCTCCGGCCGGACCTCGGCGGCCAGCCAGCCGGCCAGCCGGGCGACCTCCTTCCGCTGCATCCCGTCGTCGCCCCGGAGCATCGAAACGGTCATGCCGCCGAGTTCGCTGTACTTCATCCGGCCGGCGAACCGGGACACCCACCGCAACAGCCGCGGCCGGTCCAACAGCCAGTCGACCAGCCGGGGGGTGTGGCGGAACAGGCGGGCCTTCTGCTGGAGGTAGACGTTGATCCCGCCGAGGAAGACCCGGTCCTGGCTGACGTCCGCCTCGTCGGTCCGGATGGGGGTGTAGGTCGGGATGAGCAGGGCGTCGTGGCCGAGCCGCCGGAGGGCGGCGACCAGGGTGTTGTCCCGCATGCAACTGCCGCAGTACATGCCGGCCGCCCCGGCGGTGATGAACGCGATCCGCATGGCTCGGTCGGTTGGCGGGTCGGTACGATTCGGACGACCGGGGATACCGTTTCCCCCGACCGGGCTTACGGTTGTGGCGGAAAAATGGGAATCCGCGATACCCCGTTCCCGCCGGCCCGGTTAAAATAGGACCTTTGCCGAGCGACCTCCGCTGCCGAGTGCTGGGCATGCCCACCCGTACGTCCACCGACCTGCTGGCCGACCTCCGCCGGGTCCGGCTGCTGCCGGCCGACCGGCTGGACGCGGCCGAGGCCGAGGGGGCGGCCGACTGGCCCCCCGACCAATTCGCCCGGTGGCTCCAGGAGGCCGGGTTCAGCCCGTTCCAGGTCAAGCGGCTGTTCGCCGGCCGGGCCGACAGCCTCCGGTTCGGCCCGTACCTGCTGTTGGACAAGCTCGGCGAGGGCGGGATGGGGGTGGTCTACCGGGCCTGGAGCGGGAAGGCCCGGCGGGTGGACGCGGTCAAGGTGATCCGCCCGGACCGGCTGTCGTCGAAGACGGTCGGCCGGCGGTTCCTCCGGGAGATCCGGCTGACCACCGAGCTGCGGCACCCGAACCTGGTCCGGGCGGTCGGGGCGGGGGAGGCCGGCGGGCGGTGGTATTTGGCGACCGAGTGCGTCCCGGGCCGGGACCTGGCGGCCGTCGTCCGGGCGAACGGCCCGATCCCGCCGCCCGGGGCCTGCCGGGCCGTCGCCGAGGCCGCCGCGGCCCTCGGGTACATCGCCGGGCTGGGGCTGGTCCACCGGGACGTGAAGCCGTCGAACCTGGTCCGGGAGAAGGGGACCGGGACGGTCAAGCTGCTCGACTTCGGGCTGTCCGGGGGGCTGCGGGGGGCCGGGCCGGAGTCGGTGGCGGCGACCCTGACGGCCGCTGGGGTGATGCTCGGGACGCCCGACTACATGGCCCCCGAGCAGGCCACCGACCCGCACGGGGCGGACGTCCGGGCCGACCTGTACGCCCTGGGCGGGACGCTGTACTTCCTGCTCACCGGGAAGACGCCGTACGGCGGGTCGACGGTGGACAAGCTGGTCGCCCACGCCACCGCCCCGCCCCCGCCGCTGGTCCTGCCGGACGGGTCGTCGCCGGCGGAACTGGCGGCGGTCCTGTGCCGGCTGATGGCCAAGCGGCCGGCCGACCGGTTCCAGACCCCGGGGGAGCTGATCGAGGCCCTGGGCCGGCTCCGGTTCGACGGCCCGGCGGCCCCGGCGGTGGTGGCCATCCCGGTCGAGGACGCGGCCGAGACCGTCCCGAACGGGGCCAGCCCGAGCGGCGGGTCGTCCGACTTCGACGGGCTGAGAGCCCCGGCCGCCGGGTCGGGCGGCCGGGCGGTCCCCCGGTGGGTGTGGTGGGTCGCCGGCGGGGCGGCGGCACTCG
>JAIEQN010000854.1 GCA_019747685.1 Gemmataceae bacterium | reverse complement strand
CGTCGCCCTGGCCGGGGATGTGATGCCGGTGGCTTCACGCCTCGCCGGGCAGGTCGAGCCCGGGTCGGTCCTGGTCACGGCCGCGGCCCTGCGGCTGGTCGGCGGCGAGTTCGAGACGGCCCCGGCCGGGTCGGTCCGGCTCCGCGGGGCGGCCGGGCCGGTCGAGCTGTACCGGGTGGTCCGGGACACGGGGCGGCCCAACCGGGTCGAGCTGACCGACCCGGGGAACCTCAGCCCGCTGGTCGGCCGGGACACCGAGGTCGGCGTCCTCCGCGACCGGTGGGAGCGGGCCGCGGACGGCACCGGGCAGGTCGTCCTGCTCGCCGGCGACCCGGGCCTCGGCAAATCCCGGCTGATCCGCGAGCTGCGGGAACACGTCGCCGGCCTCCACGAGAGCGGCATCACCGGCGTGGTCGAGTGGCGGTGCTCGGCGTACCACCGGAACACCGGCTTCTACCCGGCCGTCGAGTTCCTGGAACGGCTCCTCCGGTTCAACCGCCCGGACGGCCCGGCCGACCGCCACCAGCGGCTCGCGGAACACCTGGCCGGGCTGGGGATCGACGCCCCCGACCACGTCGCCCTCTTGGCCGCCCTGCTCGGACTGTCGCCCGACCCGCGGTTCCCCCTGCCGCAACTGTCGCCCCAGCGGCAGCGGGAGCGGACGGTCGACCTCTTGCTCGGCTGGCTGGCCGCCTACGCCGCCGGCCGGCCGCTCCTGTTCGTGGCCGAGGACCTGCACTGGGCCGACCCGTCGACGGTCGAACTGCTCGCCCGGTTCGTCGGCGAGTCGGCCGGGCAGGCGGTGCTGGCGGTGTTCACCTTCCGCCCGGAGTTCCGCCCGCCGTGGCCGGACCCGGCCCACCAGACCCGGATCGGGCTGAGCAAGCTGACCCGGCGGCAGATCGGCGAGCTGATGGCCCGGCGGCTCGGCCGGGCCGACGTGCCGGCCGCGATCGTCGAGCAGGTGGCCGCCCGGACGGACGGGGTGCCCCTGTTCGTCGAGGAGTTCGCCACCCTGGTCCGCGAAACCGGTCTGCTCGACCGCCCATCGGACGGCGAATCGGTCGAACTCCGGGTCATCCCGGCCACCCTGCAAGACCTGCTCCTGGCCCGGCTCGACCGGCTCGGCAGCGACCCGGCTGTCGTTCAACTGGCGGCCGCCGTCGGCCGGGAGTTCGACCACGAGCTGATGGCCGCGGCCAGCGACCTGCCGGCCCCGGCCCTGACGGCCGAGCTGGACAAGCTGGTCGCGGCCGAGGTCCTGTTCCGCAAGGGCCGGCCGCCGCGGTGCGGGTACATCTTCAAGCACGCCCTGATCCAGGACGCGGCCTACGGGGCGATCCTCCGCGGCCGCCGGCAGGAGCACCACCGCCGCATCGCCGGGGTGCTGGAGCGGGACTTCCCGGCGACGGCCGAGACCAAGCCCGAACTCCTGGCCCACCACTGGACGGCCGCCGGCGACGTGCCCCAGGCGCTGCACTACTGGCGGGCGGCCGGCACCCAGGCCCAGGACCGGTCGGCCCACGTCGAGGCCGTCCGGCACCTGTCCCGCGGGCTGGAGCTGGTCGCCGGATTGCCGGACGGGGGGGAGCGGGACGGGGCCGAACTCGGCCTCCGGGTGCCGCTGGCCACGAGCTACCTCGCCCTGCGGGGGTACGCCGCCCCGGAGGTCGAGGAGCAGACGGTGAGGGCCCGGGAATTGTGCGAGCGGCTCGGCCCGGACGCCCCGCTGTTCCCGGTGATGATGACCCTGTGGGCGTTGCGGTTCATCCAGGGCCGTAACCGGCTCGCGGCCGACCTGAGCCGGGAGGTGGTGGCCCTGGCCGCCGGGCGGGACGACGGCCACAAGGCCGAGGCCGAGTGGGCGTCCGGCTGCACCGCCTGGTGGGCCGGCCGGTTCGCCGACGCCTTGGCCCACGCCGAGCGGGGCCTGCGGCTGTGGCGGCACGAGGCCAGCCTGGGCCACGCCCGGTTCACCGGCCAGAACAGCGGGCCGCTGCTGACGGCCTACACCGGGCTGGCCCTGTGGGCCCTCGGCCGGGGCCGGGAAGGCCGCGACCGGCTGGCCGCGTCCGCCGCCCTGGCCGAGGGGCTGAAGCACCCGTTCACCCTGGTCGCCACCGTCTTCCAGCAGGCCCACGCGGGGCTGCTGGCCGGGGACTGGGGGTCGGCCGCGGTCGCCGCCGATCGGGTGCTGGCGGTCAGCGACGAGAACGGGTTCGCCTTCTACGCCGGCCTCGCCCGGAGCCTGAAGGGGGCGGCCCTGCTGCTGGCCGGGCGGCCGGCCGAGGCCGTCCCGCTCTTGGAAGACGGCATCGCCCGGGTCGAGGCGACCGGGTGCGAGATGGTCCACCAGACCACCCTCGCCCACCTCGCCGACGCCCTGTGGGCGTGCGGCCGGCGGGACGAGGCCCGGGCCGCGCTGGACCGGGCGCTGGCCCTCACCACCCGGGACGCCGAGCGGTACGTCGAGGCGGAACTGCTCCGGCGGCAGGCGTTGTTCCTGCTGGACGACGGCGGCGACCCGGCCGAGGTCGGGCGGCTGCTGACCCAGGCCCGCGAAGTCGCCGCGGCCCAGGGGGCGAAGTACTTCGAGTTGCGGGCGGCGGTCGCCCTCGGGCGGGTCCGGCCGGCCGAGG
Source organism: Gemmataceae bacterium (assembly GCA_019747685.1). Classification (GTDB taxonomy): domain Bacteria; phylum Planctomycetota; class Planctomycetia; order Gemmatales; family Gemmataceae; genus Urbifossiella. The sequence goes on along the minus strand of JAIEQN010000854.1, from coordinate 5,720 downwards.
CCCGGCCGCTGGTCGCGGCGCTCGTGGACGGGTTCGCCGAAGCGGATAACTCTCCCGATCTGGCCGAGGCCCGACGATTTCTCGTGGCAACCGGCGGCTGACCCGGTTATCGTGACGGCAGAATCGGCGACCACCCGCGGCCACGACCCGGAGCCCCCGGTGTCCTCATTCCTCCCGCGCCTGCATCTGTGGATGTGGGGCAAGCTGTTCATCGTCCTCGTCGCCCTCGGGTGCGGCACCCGCCGGCGGCGGATGTCCCACAACCAGGGCGTCGCCGGCCGGGGCCGGCTGCGGATCGTCCCCAACCCGCAGTTCCCGCCGACCGACTTCTTCGAGCCGGGCCGGGAGTTCCCCTGCCGGGTCCGGCACGGGTGCGTGTCGTTCCTGGACGACGCGGTGAACGAGGTCCGCAGCGGGAGCGTGAAGTTCGCCGACACCGACTACGCCAGCCCGCTCGACATCCAGATGAACACCGGCGAACACTGCTTCTTCTGGGACGCCAGGTCGTTCCTCGAGTTCGCCTTCTGGCGGCACCCGCACGCCGGCATCCAGTACGAGAAGTACTACGCGAAATACGGCTGGGGCCGGCGGTCGGCGGCGTCGGCGTTCCGCCGCTCGCCCCCGTCGTACACCGCCATGTACTACCACAGCCACACCCCGTTCGCCTGGAAGGCGAAGGACGGCCGGCCCCGGCTGGTCCGGTTCCGGCTGATCCCCGGCGACCGCGCCCCGGAGTGGAACCCGCCGACCCGGGAGTACGTGGACCACGCCGAGAAGACCGAGGCCGTGGCCCACACCATCGCCAACCAGAACCCCCTGCCCGAGGACACGGCGAAAAGCCCGAACTACCTGAACCACGACTACCGCGACCGGCTGGCCGGCGGGTCGATCACGTACCTGCTGCAACTGCAACTGCACGAGGTCAGCCCGACCGACCCGCCGGAGGTGTACAACGCCCTCTTGCCGTGGGACGAGGCGACGCACCCGTACCTGGACCTGGCCGAGATCACGATTACCGAGGAGCTGCCCTACGCCGAGCAGCAGCGGATGGCGTTCGAGATCACCCACCACCCGCGGAGCCTGGGCATCCTGCCGGCGAAGTCGACGACCGACTTCAACTCGCTGAACTACATGCGGAAGCAGTCCGGGCTGGCGATCCGCACCCGGCGGTTCTTCCAGGGGCTGTTCGGCCCGCCGAAGGCCAACACCGACGACGGCCCCCGGGCCCTGAGCCCGCCGGGGATGTGAGGATTAAAACAGCCCCTCCCCGCTGGCGAGCCGGGGGCATGGCGAGCCGGGAGCGTGGGCGACCGGAGCTTCTGACCTCCGCTCGCTCACGCTCCCGGCTCGCCATGCCCCGAGTGAGAGCGGCCGGGCGGCCACGCTCCCAGGAACAAGAACCCGAGGCCCCCGATGTCCGCGTTCCTGCCCCAGCACGACCCGAACCGGCTGGCCCGGGAGTCCGGGCTGGAGACCGCCCGCCGCGAGTACCAGTACAGCTACACCCACGTCTCCCCGCTCGCCCTGCTCGACCGGGTCCCGGTCCGGGACGAGTTCTCGGCCGGGTGGGTGGTCCACATGGGCCAGCGGGTCCTCCACGCCCTGGCCAACCGGGCCGAGCTGGAACTGTTCGACGCCTTCCGGGACTACCACAAGTCCCACCACGGCCTCCTATCCCACCTGCTCTCCTCGGCCGAGACGGCCATCCACGGGATCAAGCGGGTGGTCGGCGACTTCCTCAAGTTCGAGGGGCGGATCGGGGCCGCCCCGGTCCCGGCCCAGGTGCTCGACGACTACGGCCGGGTGTTCCGGGCGATCGGGCTGCCGCCGGTGGCCAAGGACTACCAGGACGACCGGGCGTTCGCCGCCATGCGGGTGGCCGGGCCGAACCCGGTGATGCTCCGGCGGCTGGCCGCCCGGGACGACCGGCTGCCGGTGTCCGACGCCGAGTTCGCCGCCGTCCTGCCCGGCGACTCGCCCGACGCCGCCCTGGCCGAGGGGCGGGCCTACCTGGCCGACTACGCCGCCCTCGACGGGGCCGAGCCCGGCAGCTACCCGCACGGCCGGAAGTACGTCTACGCCCCGCTCGCCCTGTTCGCGGTCAACAAGGCGACCCGGGCCCTGACCCCGGTGGCCATCCAGTGCGGCCAGCGGCCGGGGCCGGGCAACCCGGTGTTCACCCCGGCCGACGGGTACAACTGGCTGATCGCCAAGACGGTCGTGGAGGTCGCCGACGGGAACGTCCACGAGGCCGCCACCCACCTCGGCCGGACCCACCTGTTCGTCGAGCCGTTCGTCATCAGCACCTACCGGCAGCTCGCCGCCGCCCACCCGCTGGCGGTCCTGCTGCGGCCGCACTTCGAGGGCACCCTGGCCATCAACGAGGCGGCCTGGAAGCACCTGATCGCCACCAAGGGGGCGGTGGAGAAGCTGTTCGGGGCGTCCCTGGCGGCCGCCCGCGGGCTGACGGCCGAGGGGGTCCGGTCGCACCGGGTGGCCGAGTCCCTGCCGCCGCTCCTGTTCGCCGCCCGCGGGGTGGCCGACCCGGCCGCCCTGCCCGACTACCCGTACCGGGACGACGCCCTGCTGTACTGGGACGCCATCCGCGAATGGGTCGGGGCGTACCTGGCGGTCTACTACCCGGCCGACGCCGACGTGGCCGCCGACCCGGAGGTGCAGGCGTGGGGGCGGGAGCTGGCGGCGGCCGACGGCGGGCGGCTGGCCGGGGTGCCCAACGACGGGGCGTTCGCCACCGTCGCCGAGCTGGCCGACGTGGTCGCCCTGGCGATCTTCACCTGCAGCGTCCAGCACGCGGCCGTCAACTTCCCCCAGTACGACCTGATGAGCTACGTCCCGCGGATGCCGCTGGCCGCGTACCGCCCGGCCCCGACCACCAAGTCCGGGGCGACCGAGGCCGACTACCTGGCCATGCTCCCGCCGCTGGACATGGCCGAACTCCAGATGGAGCTGGGCTACCTGCTCGGGACGATGAAGTACACCAAGCTCGGGGACTACGGGGAGGAGCGGTTCCACGACCCCCGGGTGGCCGGGCCGCTGGCCCAGTTCCGCGGCCGGGTCGAGGCCATCGGGGAGACGATCGCGGCCCGCAACCTGTCCCGCCGGCCGTACGAGTTCCTCGTCCCGACCGGGGTGCCGCAGAGCATCAACGTCTGAGGACCGCGATGGCCCACCACCCCGAGCCGCCCGAGCCGGACAAGCTCGGGGAATCGGCCCTGTCCCCGTTCGACCGGCGGGTGGCGGTGACGATCGCCGCCCTGACCGCCGGGCTGGCGTTCGTCTCCATGCTGGCCGCGTCCGCCCAGGGGGAGGTCCTGTTCCTGCACGTCACCGCCACCCAGGAGCAGTTGGCCGCGAACACCGCCCTGGGGAAGGCCCACGCCGCCCGGGAGCGGTTCGCCCAGGCCCACCAGGGGGTGCAGCGGGACAAGGACTTCCTGCGGGTGATCGAGCTGCTCCCGGACGACCCCGGCACCCGGGCGGCCCGGGCCAAGGGGGTGTCCGAGGTGAAGGCCCAGATCGCCCGGGAGGAGAAGACGGCGGCGCAGCTCCTGGCCGAGGCGGATCGCCGGCGGCGGGAGGCGGACGAGCAGGTCGAGCGGGCGGCCGCCACCATGCGGCGGGGCGGGTCGGTCCACGAGGGCGGCCGGGCCCTCGACCGGGGCGAGCTGTTCCTCCAGTTGGCCATCGTCCTGTGCTCGCTGGCCATCCTGACCAAGTGGCGGTGGTACTGGCTGGTCGGGTCGGCCCTCGGCGGGGTCGGGCTAGTGATGGCGGCGGTCGCGGCCCTCTCGGGCGGGTAGGCCGGCCCGCCTCCCGCGGCGGGGCGTGACGGGTCAGCCGGTCGGCGCATGAAGCGGACGGCCTCGCCCGGCGGTCAGGGGATGACCTCGAACGGCTCGCCGTCGGCCCGGTAGGCGTAGAAGTGGCGGTCGAGGGTGAACACCCGGCGGAGGCCGAGCGGCTCGGCCGCGACCACCGGCGAGGCGTCGGCCAGGTCCATCGGGGCGTCGGCGTACTCGGCCATCAGGTCCCGCCTCCGCGGCCCCTCGTCGGCGGCCGACGGGTGGATGACCACCAGCCCGCCGGCGATGAGTTGCCACAGCTCGTCCTGTCCGGCCGGTCCGATCTCCCGGCCGAGCCGGTGCATGGCCTCGGTCAGGGCCGGCCAGGTCGTCAGCAGCGGCCCGGGCGGCAGGGTCGCCAGGCCGGCCTTACACCGGGCGTGGTGGATGTCGTCTTTGTTGACCAAGGCGACCATCCCGCCGGCGTCGCCGAGGGTCACAGCCGGCCCTCGCGGTGTTTCTGAACGACGTAGTCGGTGAACTGCTCGCCGGTGTTCTTGGAGGCGTTGCTCGGCTTGCCGCTGCCGACCCGGCCGATCCGCCCGGCGAAGCGGTCGGCCATCGTCCGGGGCTTGGGCGGGGCGGCGCCGTCGGCCGGAGGGGTCTCGGCGGCGGGCGGGTCGGCCGGGGGCGGGGCCGGCGGCGGGACCGGGAGGAACCGGCCGAGCAGGGTGCCGGCCTCGTCCCGAACTTCGGCGAGCGGGCCGGCGGCGATCTCCGGGAGCAGCCGGAGGAAGTCGGCGGCCGTCCCGACCGGGTGCCCGCCGACGTAGAGCATGACCATCGGACGACTCCTCCGCGGGTCCTCTGCGGGCATTGTAGACGGGGGCGGGTTACCGCTTCGCCTCCCGCGGCGGCGGGGCGACCGGCCGCCCGCGGAACCGCGGGTCGGTCGGGGTCGTGTCCCAGGTCCGGAGCATCCCGTCCCGCGTGGCGGACAGGAGCTTGGTCCCGTCCGGCGTCCAAGCCAGCCCGACGATCCCGTTCCCGCCCCGCCGCTCGCCGAGGGTCAGGCCCGCCGTCCCGGCCGCCGGGTCACCGGACCCGACCGGGGCGATCGGTTGAGGAGGCCGTCCGGATTTCTTCGGCTGGGGGTTGGCCCGGTTGCGGCGTGGCGTTAGGGTGGTCGGGGTAAGTTCGGAGGGCGTGGCCGTGGCCCCGAGCGTGCTGTTCCTCGCCGCCGTCGGCCTGTCCGACACGCCGGCCGAGCCGGTGGGGGCCGACTACGACGACCTGCTCAAGCGGCGGGCGGCCGTCCAGCAGCGGTGGAACGGGGCCAAGCTGACCATCTCCAACGCCCGGATCGAGGACACCGACACCGGGCAGGTGCTGAAGGTGGACTGGGCGATCGACTACTCCGGCCCCCGGCTCCCGTTCACCGTCCTCAAGCCGGACCTCGGCCCGGCCTGCGCCCTGCAGATCGAGCTGTACGGCTACTGGAAGGACAGAGCCGGAAAGACCATGCACTTTAACTTCAAGCCGGACATCCCCGATGTCCGGCGGCCGCCCCCGGACCGGTTCGCCACGACGAAGGACGGGAAGCCGGTGACAGGCACCATCACCGTGTTCGAGGAGCGGCTGGGTGAGACGACCCGGATGCGGTTCACGGCCAAGACGCCGCTCTTCGTCCAGCTCGACTTCCACCCCCGCGACCGAGGCGAATCCGAGGGCGACGGCTTGGACGCCTGGACCGGTGCGCTCACCTCGAATCCGCTGACCGTCACCATCGCCGACCCGAAGTAGCCGGCGGTCCCTGCAACTGGCCCATAACTACGGGGAGACTTAGAAGCCCTAACTTTACTTGCCGGGGGGCACTTGGGCCCCGATGCTGACGGCATCCCGAGTTGGAGGTGCCGC
>JAIEQN010000229.1 GCA_019747685.1 Gemmataceae bacterium | reverse complement strand
TCCGCCGCTACCTCCGCAAGGCCGCCTCGCTGCTCCCGGTCCGGCCCTGGCAATGTCTGACGGCCCCTTGCAACCCGGTCTGCCCGGGGATGTGGCGGGCCGCCGGCCGGTCCGCCGGGCCGCTCGACGCCGTCCACGCCACCGCCTTCCCGTACTCGTTCCCGATCCTCTGCGGCCTGCGGCTCGCCCGCCGGCGGGGGGTGCCGTTCCTGCTGACCCCGTTCCTGCACCTCGGCGACCCGCACGACCCGCACGACCGGACCCGCCGGCAGTACACCCGACCGCACCTCCGCTGGCTGCTCCGGCAGGCCGACCGCGTCTTCGTGCAAACCCGGCTCGAACGGGACGCGGCGGTCGAACTCGGGGTGCCCGAGGAACGGGTGATCCTTCAAGGGTTGGGCGTCGACCCGGCCGAGTGTACGGGCGGCGATCGGAACGCGGCCCGGCGGGCCTGGGGCGTCGGCCCGGACGAAGTGGTCGTCGGCCACCTGGCGAACGGGAGCGTCGAGAAGGGGACGGTCGATCTGCTGCGGGCGGCCGAACCGGCCTGGGCCGCCGGGCACCGGTTCCGGGTCGTCCTGGCCGGGCCGGAGATGCCGAACTTCCGGGCGTTCTGGAATGACTACGGGCCGAAGGACCGCGTCACCCGGCTCGGCGTCCTAACGGACCGGCAGAAGCGGGACTTCTTCGTCGGGATCGACCTGTCCGCCCTGCCGTCCCGGTCGGACTCGTTCGGGCTGGTGTTGCTCGAAGCCTGGGCGAACGGCAAGCCGAACCTGGTCTACCGGGCCGGCGGCCCGGCCGAGCTGGTCCGCGACGGGATCGACGGGCTACAGGCCCGGTGCGGTGACGTGGCCGAGCTGGCGGAACAACTCGGCCGGCTCGCCGAGGATGCCGGCTTGCGCCGTCGCCTGGGCGAATCCGGGCGAGCCCGAATCGACCGTGAGTTCCGCTGGGCGGATAAGCTCGAACTCGTCCGGGAGGAGTTGTTGGTGGCACAGGCCTCCCGGCCTGTGCGGCACAGGCCGGGAGGCCTGTGCCACCAGAGCCTTTAGGCGGCCGGGCGGCCGGCCCAGCCGTCGTCGGCCGGCCGGGCGAACCGCCCCCGGACCGGCGCCGGCTTCGGCTCCGGGCAGGTGAGGGTGTACGCCCCGCAGGCCGGGCACGGCCGGGACTCGATCGCCTGCCGCTCGAACTCGCCGACCCCGGCGGGGCGAACCCAGTGCAGCTCGCACGACCCGCACGCCACCGTCCCTCTGGCCACGACCCACCGTCCGTGAGGTTGGCCCGCCCGGAATCCCGACGGGCGGGGTGTGTTTCAGTACCCGGCGGCCGCTCGGGGTTCCGGAAACCCGCGGAACCCGTGGCCGACCCAGATTGTCCAGACCGCCACCGGCACCCCGGCCTCGGCGTAGACCACCCGGATCGGCGGTTCCACCCGCTCGAACACGGCCCGGGCGTCGGGGATTTCGTCGCCGACGTACACGAACGACCGCCCCCGGAAGGCTTGCGCGTCGGCCGTCGGGTTCGGCCGCCAGAGGTCGTACTGGCTGTGCCGGTCGGCCAGGGCCGGGCCGAACGAGTACGCCTCCGGGTGGCCCTGGCAGTAGAAGCTGAGTTCGCCCGGCACGGTCCACCGCATCCCGGCCAGGACCGGATCGGTCCCGGTCTCGGACCGAACTCGGCCGCGGACGCGGTCGAGTTCGGCCGCCAGCGCCCGCCAGCCGCGGAGCCGGGCGGTCGGGTCGAGCTTGCGGACCGGGGTGGGGTCGGCGTCGGTCGATGGCCCCGCGAGGGTGGACAGGATCGGCCGCGTGAGGCCGGGGAAGCGTAGGGCGACGGACGACCCGAGGCCGACGACGACCGCGACGACCAGCCCGACCCGGACGGCCCGCCGGTGGAGGTGGTCGCGGACCCAGCCGACGGCGAGGACCAGCCCGCCGACGTAGGCGGCCGCCGGCCAGTTCGCCTGGCCCGGGTTGCGGAGGCTGGCCGCGAAAAAGACGAGCCAAACCGGGACCGACATCCACCAAAGCAGATGGTGGCACGGGCCTCCCGGCCTGTGCGGCGCGTATCGCCAGCCGGCCGCGGCGAACGCCACGAACCAGAACCCCAGGAGTAGCCCGAACTGGCCGGCCGCGAACTCCGGCGGCCCGAGCCAGCGGACGCCGGCAGCCGTCACCCCGGCCTGCCCGAACACGTGCCGGGCCGACACCCAGCCGTTCCCGGCGTTCCAAATTAGGATCGGCAGGCAGCCCGCGGTGGTCAGGGCGAACATCAGCCAGAAGCCCGGCCGGCGGAACTCGTGCCGGCGGTGGGCGAGCAGGAACCCGGCGACGGCCACCGGGAACAGGAGCATGGTGTACTTGGCGAGGACGCCGAGGCCGCAACACACCCCGGCCAGCAGCCACCACCACGCCCTGCCCCGCTCGACCGCCCGCATCACCGCCACCAACGCCCAGCACCAGCACGCCAGGAACGGCGGATCGATGGTCATCACCACCGCCCCGGCCGCGACCGGCGGTAGGGTCATCGCCAGGGCGACGGTTGCCAAGCCCACCCGGGTGCTTCGGAAGGCATCGGCCCCGAGCCGGTAGAGGCCGGCCAGCAGGGCCGCACTCGACAGCACCGCCGGCAGCCGGACGGCGAACGGCGTCGGGCCGAACAGCTCGCAACCGCCGCGGATCAGCCAGGCGACCAGCGGCCCCTTGCTGTAGTAGCTCCAGTCCAGGTGCCGGGACCAGTGCCAGTAGTGGGCCTCGTCCGCCGACAGGTCGAGGGGGCAATCGATCAGGAGGTAGGCGAGGTTCAGGACGACCCAGCCGGCGATCAGCAGGCCGGCGGCCAAGCCGGGCGACATCCGGCCCCGGGCGGCGGAGGGGGCGACGAGTATTTGGACCCGGCGGACGCGGGGGGCGAGCCGGGCCGGCGGGGCATCGGCGGTGTACGTCGGCGGGGCCATCCGCCGGCTTCTAGGCGAACGGCGGGGGTTCGGTCAACCCGAAACGGCCGTCATGAGCCGCCCGTACACCTCCCGGAGCCGCTGCCGGATCGGGGCGGCCCGCTCGGAGAGGCCCCGCTGAAGCTCGACGTACTCCTCCCGGCCGGCCCGCGTCTCGATCGGGATCGGCGGAAATCCGTACCCGGTCAGGTCGTAGGGGCTGGCCCGCATGTCCACCGCCCGGGCCGCGGCCGCCAGCTCGAAGGCGTCGGCGGTCAGCCCGGCCGGGCCGAACGGGGCTACTTTGTACGCGAACTTGTACAGGTCCATCGTCACATGGATGCAGCCGGGCTGGTCGTGGTCGGCGGTCGTCGGCCGGGACAGGGCCAGCCGGTTCCGCGGGGCGGCGTCCGTCGTGAAGAACCGGAAGGCGTCGTAGTGGGTGCAGCGGAGCGGGTTGGCCTCGACGACGGCATCGGTCTCGGCCCGGCCAAGCCGCAGCGGCACATACGGGTGCCGGACGGCCGGGTCGCGGTAGACCATCGCCCACTCGTGCAGCCCGAGGCAGCCGAACGACGGCTCCCGCCCGCCGACCGCATCCAGGTAGTCGACCGCCCAGCGGAGGTAGCCGACCCGCTGCCGAGGGAAAGCCACCGCAGGCAAGACGAGCCCGCCGGAGGCGGGCTCGAACCCGGCCCAGCCGAGTTCGTCGGGCGTCGCCCCTTCGAGGACGACCTCGGCCCCGGGCGTCCAGCGCAAGAGGTGGGCCGGGCGGAACGAGTAGTACTCGAAGAGGAAGTCGTGGACCGGGTGCTTCTCCTGCCGGCTCGTTCGGCGGGTGCGGTCGTCGGCCCACGGCCGCACCCGGGCCAGGTAGGCCGCCCGGTCGGCCTCCCATTCGGCCCGCGGTCGGATTGTTCGGCCCCCGTCCATCGTCATTTCCGGAACAACCCGCCGGCCCCTCTTCCCCCCGCCATCTTACCGCGTTGAAATAGCCGCATGGCCCCCGCCGATGCCCCGATCCGCGTCCTCTTGGTGGACGACCAGCCGCTCGTCGGCGAGACCGTCCGGCAGATGCTGGCCGGCGAGCCGGACATCGGCTTCCGGTTCTGCCCGGACCCGGCCGCCGCCCTGGACGCCGCGGCCGAGTTCCGCCCGACGGTCATCCTGCAAGACCTGGTCATGCCCGACATCGACGGGCTGATGCTGGTCAAGTTCTTCCGGGCCAACCCGTCGACGCGCGAAACGCCGCTGGTCGTCCTGTCGAGCAAGTACGAGCCGTCGGTCAAGGTGTCGGCCTTCGCCCTCGGGGCCAACGACTACCTGGTCAAGCTGCCGGACAAGCTCGAGGTCGTGGCCCGGGTCCGCTACCACTCGAAGGGGTACATCGCCCTGCTGGAGCGGAACGAGGCATACCGGAAGCTGGCCGAGAGCCAGAAGCACCTGGCGGCCGAGGTGAACCAGGCGGCCCGGTACGTCCGGTCGCTCCTACCGCCGGAAGTGACCTCCGGCCCGGTGACGATCACCTGGCGGTTCGTCCCCTCGACACAGCTCGCCGGCGACATGTTCGGCTACCTCTGGCTCGACAAGGAACACCTGGCGGTTTACCTGCTCGACGTGAGCGGCCACGGGGTCGGGTCGGCCCTGCTGGCCGTCTCGGCGGCGAACCTGCTCGCGGCCCAGTCGCTGCCCAACGCCGACCCGCGCGACCCCGGGCAGGTTCTCACCCGGCTCAACGACGTGTTCCAGATGGACCGCCAGGACGGTAAGTACTTCACCATCTTCTACGGCGTCTACCGCCCGGCCGACCGCGAGTTCCGGTACTGCAACGCCGGCCACCCGCCGGGGCTGCTGTGGGACGGGCAGACGGTCCATGACCTCGTCGCCGACGGGCCGGCCGTCGGCATGGTCCCGGAGCTGCCCTACGACACCCACACGGCCGCCGTCCCGGCCGGCTCGACGCTCCTGCTCTACAGCGACGGCGTCTTCGAGATCGAGAAGGGCGACGGCCAGATGTGGTCGCTGGAGGACTTCATGGCCCACATCGGCGGGCAGTTCGGCCCGGAGCCGATGATCGACCGGCACCTGGCTTTCGCCCGCGGGCTGAACGGCACCGACACCCTCGGCGACGACTTCTCGATGGTCGAGACCCGGTTCCCCGGGTGAGCGGACACCGGCCGGGAGGCCGGTGCCACCGTGTCCGGTCGTGCGGGCCTGGGAACCCGGGGCGGCCCGGGAAATCGGGCCGGCCGGGTAGGACCGGTCGGTCCGGTCGGTTACACTGACGGCGAACCCGACACCCCGCGTGGTCCGCACCATGTTCCGGTTCTCCTCGATCCGGGCGAAGCTGTACTCCCTCGTCCCGGCCACCCTGCTGACGGTCGGGCTGGCCCTGGGCATCGGCCTGTACGTCCAGTACCGGTACGCCGTCGGCGGCCCGGTGTACGACGAGCTGGACCTCCAGAAGGACTTCCTGTCGGACGTGCAGCCGGCCGCCCTGTTGATCACCCAGCCGGTGTTCAACCTGATGGCCCTGGAGAAGGAGACCAACCCGGCGGCGGTCGCCCTGGCCTCGGCCAAGTACCGGGAGAAGGTGGCCGAGTACCGGCAGGTCCGGGACCACTGGCTGGCCGCCCTGCCCGACGGCGAGGCCAAGCGGCTGCTCGACCGGGAGGCCAACCGGCTGGCCGAGGAGGTGTTCGCCGTCGCCGAGGCCGAGTACCTGCCGCTCCTGGCCACCGGCCGGCCGGACGACCGGGCCAAGGCGGGGCAGGTCCTCCAGGCCAAGATCATCCCCAAGTTCCGGGAGCAGCGGGACGTGATCGACCGGGTCGCGGCCCTGACCAAGGACCGGATCGCGGCCGAGGAGTCGGCCGCCGAAGGCTCGGCCCGGTTCTGGACCGGGCTGAACCTGGCCATCAGCGTCGTGGCGGTGGCCGCCCTGGTGCTGACCAAGTGGCTGGTCGCCCGGAGCATCGTCCGGGCGACCGACGCCCTGACCGGCCGCGTCGAGGAGCTGTCGGCCGGGGCCGGCGACCTGACCGCCCGCGTCCCGGTGTCGGGCAGCGACGAACTGGGCAAGCTGGCCGGCGGGATCAACGCCGTCATCGGCAAGATCGGGGAGATCGTCGGCAAGGTCCGGACCTCGACCCTGCAACTGCTGTCGGTCGCGTCCGAGATCGCGGCCACCGCCCGCCACCAGGAGCAGACGGTCCAGGACCTGAGCAGCTCGGCCACCCAGGTGGCCGCGTCGGTCCGGGAGATCACGGCGACCAGCCAGGACCTGGCCGGGACGATGGCCGAGGTCAACCAGTCGGCCGGGCACGTCGCCGACCTGGCGACGAAGGGCCGGGACAGCACGACCAAGATGGCCGCCGAGATCCGACAGCTCGTCGAGTCGACCGGGTCGATCTCGGGCAAGCTCGGGATGATCCGGGAGAAGGCCGACCGGATCAACGCCGTGGTCACCACCATCACGAAGGTGGCCGACCAGACGAACCTCTTGTCGATCAACGCGGCCATCGAGGCCGAGAAGGCCGGGGAGTACGGCCGCGGGTTCCTCGTCGTCGCCCGCGAAATCCGCCGGCTGGCCGACCAGACGGCGGTGGCCACCCTGGACATCGAGACGATGGTCCGGCAGATGCAAGACGCCGTCTCGGCCGGGGTGATGCAGATGGACAAGTTCGCCGACGAGGTCCGGTCCGGGGTCGGGCGGGTGACGACCGTGAACCAGATGACGAACGAGATCATCGGCGAGGTCGAGTCCCTGAGCGGGCGGTTCCGGCTGGTCGCCGACGGGATGCGGAACCAGGCGGCCGGGGCCCACCAGATCAACGACGCGATGGGCCAGATCGCCGACGGGGCCCGCCGCAGCGCCCAGTCGGTCCGGGAGTTCGAGCAGGCCACCGCCCACCTGCGGGAGTCGGTCGACGGGCTGAAGCAGGAAGTGGCCCAGTTCAAGCTTTGAACAGTTTCGAGTTTCGAGTTTAAAGTTTCGAGTTGGGGAGCGGTCGGGTTGGTCACGACGCACGGGCTGAATCAGTAACTTGAAACTCGAAACTTCAAACTCGAAACTCCCGATGTTGGCCCTCACCTTCCAAGTCGGCGGCGACCGGATGGCGGTGGACGTCCGCCGGGTGCGGGAGGTCGTGCCCCGGGTCGGGCTGGCCCCGGCGACCGGGGCCCCGCCGTGGGTGGCCGGGCTGTTCGTCTACCGCGGGCGGGTGGTGCCGGTGGTCGACCTGTACCGGCTGGCCGGGGCGGGGGAGTGCCCGCCGCACCTGAGCAGCCGGATCATCCTAGTCCCATACCCGGCCGGGTCGGACCGGCTGGTCGGGCTGCTGGCGTCGCAGGTGGCCGACATCCGCGAGTTGCCGGAGCCGGCGGTGAGCGGGTCCGCGGGCGGGTTCGGGCCGCCGGTCGCCGACGGGGCCGGGGTCCTCCGCTTCCTCGACCCCGACCGGCTCTTGTCGGCCCCGGAACTCTCGGCCGGCTTGCCGGCGCTGGAGGCCGCCGGATGAACCTGGCCCGGGTGGAAGCCGTCCTCCGCCGGCGGATCGGGCTCGACCCGGGTTCGCTCGGGGCGGCGTTCGGCCGGGCGGTGGCCGGCCGGATGCGGGCCGCGGGCGTCGCCTCCGCCGACGCCTACGCCGGGCTGCTGACGGCCGACGCCGCCGAGTGGGCCGCCCTGGTCGGCGAGTTGGTCGTCCCCGAGACGTGGTTCTTCCGCGGCGGCCGGCCGCTCTTCGACCACCTCGCCGGGTGGGTGCGGGACCGGGCCGGCGGGCGGGTCGTGCGGGTGCTGAGCGCCCCGTGCAGCACCGGCGAGGAGCCGTACTCGCTGGCCATCGCCCTCGCCGACGCGGGGGTTTCCGCGCGGGCCGTGCGGCTCGACGCCATCGATCTGTCGGACGACCACCTGCGGCGGGCGGCGGCCGGGCGGTACGGCGGGTTCTCGTTCCGGGAGACCGGTCCGGACCCGCGGCCGCAGTACTTCACGGCGGCCGGCGACGGCCGGTGGGAACTCGCCCCGGGGGTTCGGTCGATGGTGCGGTTCCGGGTCGGGAACGCCGCCGACGAAGGCTTCCTGGCCGGCGAACCGCCCTACGACCTGATCCTCTGCCGGAACCTGCTGATCTACCTGACCGACGAGGCCCGGGGCCGGGTGCTGCGCCACCTCGACCGACTCCTGGCGGCCGACGGGCTGCTGGTGACGACCGCCGCGGAAGCCGACAACCTACCTCCGGGGCGATACGCCGCCGACGGCCCGCTGGGGTTCTGCCTGTACCGGCGGGCGGAGCCCGCGGCGGGCGCACCCGCCCGAGCCGCACAGCACCCGATCTCGGCGAGCGGGGGGCGTGAGCCCCCTGTTTCGAACCCCACCGGCAG
>JAIEQN010000890.1 GCA_019747685.1 Gemmataceae bacterium | reverse complement strand
GCCACCAAAGCAAGGGTATTGGTGGCACAGGCCGGGAGGCCTGTGCCACCAAAGCAAGGGTATTGGTGGCACAGGCCTCCCGGCCTGTGCTCCTCTAAACTGCCCGAATGGGAACCCGGCCCCGGCTGCTCGCCCTCGCCCAGCTCCTGCGGCTGCCGAACGTCTTCACCGCGTTCGCCGACATCGGCCTGGCGGCCTGCGCCGGGGTCGCCTTCTTCCCCGGCTGGCGGGAACCCGACTACTGGCTCACCGTCGGCCTGCTCGCCCTGGCGTCCGGGTCGCTCTACCTGGCGGGCATGGTCTGGAACGACATCTTCGACCGGGACGAGGACCGCCGGGACCGGCCGTTCCGGCCCCTACCGTCGGGCCGGGTGAGCCTTCGCACGGCCGCCGTCCTCGGGTCACTGCTGGTCGCCGCCGGGGTCGGCTTCGCGGCCGTGGCCGGGGCGCTGGCCTACGGCCTCGGGCTGGCCGCCGCCGTCCTCGCCTATGACGGCGGGCTGAAGCGGACCCCGCCCGGCCCGGTGGCGATGGGGGCCTGCCGGTTCCTGAACGTCCTCCTCGGCCTGTCGGCCGTCCCCGACGAACACCTGAACACCGCCTTGCGTATTCATCTTGCGGGCGTGGTCGGGGTGTACATCGTCGGGGTGACGTGGTTCGCCCGGACGGAGGCGGCCGAGAGCAACCGGCGGCAGCTCCTGGCGGCGGCCGGTGTCATGCTGCTGTCACTGGCCCTGGGCTTGACGCTCCGCGGCAGGCTGCCGGCCGGCCCCGGCCCGGGCGGGATTCTGTTCCCGTACCTGCTGGTCGGGTTCGGGTTCCTCGTCGGGCTACCGGTCTCCCGTGCTGTCCAACGGCCGGGGCCGAAGGAAGTCCAGGCCGCTGTCAAGCGGTGCGTCCTCGGGCTGGTCGTGCTGGACGCCGTGCTGGCCACGGCCTTCGTCGGGCTGCCCGGGCTGCTCCTGGTTTTGCTGTTGCCCCCGGCCCTCTGGCTGGGAAAATGGGTCTACTCGACCTGACACTCCTTCCACCGGGCTGCCACATGGATACCGATCGCCGCTCATTCCTGGTTGCCGGAGGCGCCGCCGTGGCCGGACTGCTCTCGCCGGAGGCCGCACGGGCGGCCGACGACGCCAAGGCGTTCGTGGCCGACCACGAGGCCCGGATGAAGCCGCTAGAGATCGAGGCCGCCATCGCCTGGTGGAACGCCAACACCACCGGCCGGGACGCCGACTTCAAGAAGAAGGAGGAGGCCCAGAACAAGATCGACGCCGCCCTCTCGGACAAGCCGACGTTCGACAAGCTGAAGGCGATCAAGGCGGCCAAGGACAAGGGCGAGCTGAAGGACCCGCTCCTGGCCCGGCAGGTCGACCTCCTGTACCTGGCCTACCTGGAGAAACAGGTCGAGCCGGACCTGCTCCGGCGGATCACGGCCAAGGCCAACGCCGTCGAGCAGCAGTTCAACGTCTACCGGGCCAAGGTGGACGGGAAGGAGCTGCCCGACAGCGAGGTCCGCAACGTCCTCAAAACCTCCGGCGACTCCGCCATCCGCCAGAAGGTGTGGGAGGCCAGCAAGGGCGTCGGCAAGGCCGTCGAGGCCGACCTGAAGGACCTCGTGGCCTTGCGGAACGAGGCGGCCAAGAAGCTCGGCTTCCCGAACTTCCACGCCCTGATGCTCACCCTCAACGAGCAGAACGGCGACGAGCTGCTGAAGCTGTTCGACGACCTCGACGCCCTGACCAAGAAGCCGTTCACCGCCGCCAAGGCGGAGATCGACACCCGGCTCGCGAACAAGGCCGGGGTCCGGCCCGCCGACCTGATGCCGTGGCACTACCACGACCCGTTCTTCCAGGAGTCGCCGGCCGTCTTCGACGCCAACCTGGACGCCCCGTTCGCCCGGGCCGACATCAACAAGCTCTGCCAGGACTTCTACGCCGGCATCGGCCTGCCGATCGCCGACGTGATCGCCCGCAGCGACCTGTTCGAGAAGAAGGGCAAGAGCCCGCACGCCTTCTGCACCGACATCGACCGGGAGGGCGACGTGCGGGTGCTGGCCAACATCGTCCCGAACGAGTACTGGATGGGGACGATGCTGCACGAGCTGGGGCACGCCGTCTATTCCAGCAAGAACATCCCGAAGGCGCTGCCGTACGTCCTGCGGGCCGAGGCCCACATCCTCACCACCGAGGGGGTGGCCATGCAGTTCGAGCGGTTCAGCAAGTCGCGGGCGTGGCTGGAGAAGATGGGGGTGAAGGTGGAGGACGGCCCGGCCTTCGACGCCACCGCCGAGAAGACCCGCCGGAACCAGCTCCTGATCTTCAGCCGCTGGTGCCAGGTGATGCTGCGGTTCGAGAAGGGGATGTACGAGAACCCCGGGCAGGACCTGAACAAGCTGTGGTGGGACCTCGTCGAGCAGTACCAGCAGGTGAAGCGGCCGAAGGACCGGAACGCCCCGGACTACGCCAGCAAGATTCACATCTGCTCGGCCCCGGTCTACTACCACAACTACCAGATGGGCCAGTTGTTCGCCTCGCAGGTCCACCACGCCATCGCCCGGGAGGTGTACGGCGGGGCCGACCCGAAGGCGGTGATCTACATCGGCGACAAGCGGGTCGGCGACTTCATGCGGAAGAAGGTGTTCGAGCCGGGCCGGACGCTCGACTGGAAGGGGCTGACCAGGCACGCCACCGGCGAGGACCTCAGCCCGAAGGCGTTCGCCAAGGACTTCCAGGGGAAAGCGTAGGTGGGGGCCGGGGGCGACCGGGAGCCGATTTCCTGTCAGCCTATTGCGGATGTCTGACCCGCGCGGTAGCCTGGCTAGCCAGGCTACCGCGCGGGCGAGCTGATCGCGTTAGCCTGACACACCGGTCGGCCCTAACGCGCAGCAGCGGTCAGGATAACTACGAGTTCGGCGGGGCAGCCCCGAGCCGCCGCGGGGCGAGGCGGGCCGCCCCCCGCGCCGGCCGCAATATCCGTCGGGGGGCCGGTTTTTCGGTTGACGGGGGTCCGCCGCTCGCCGACAGTGCAAGCACTGTCGCGAGCCGGCGGCGGGGGCGGACCCCCCGCACCCGGCGCGCATACCCACTGGTTCGGCGGCGGAGGGCGTCTGGTGAGCGATCCTCGGGCGGTGCGGCCAAACTGGCCGGCAGTAGTGTTCGGCGGCCTGTGGCTGTTGGCCGCGGCGATCAAGTTGGCCGGCGGGCCGGGCACGGCGTACGACTGGTGGTTCATCGGGTTCGTCCTGGCCGGCGGGGTGGCCTTCACCGCTGGCGGGCTGGGGCCGGCCCTCGGCCTGCGGTCGGCCCGGTGGGCGCGGCGGGCGTGCGGGGCCGGGCTGGCGGTCGCCACGGCCGCCGCGGTCGTGGATGTGTACCTCCGCGGGTGGGCGTCCCAGGGGTGGATGTGGCTGGCCGTCCTCGGTACGGCTATCCTGGCGTGGGCGGTGTCGGCGGCCCGCCGGCCGGCCGTGGGCGGGGCCGGCCGGGGGTCGGACGCCGAACCAGGCGCTGCACCTGACCGGGGCCGCAAAGCCGGCCCCGGCAGGTGAGCTTAGTCGTTCGGCCGGCCAAAATCTCGACCCGCCGGACGGGCGGCCGAGAGCGGGCGCGGGAACGGTTGCCGTTCGTAGTCCCTAACCCGCCCGCCGGTGGGGGCTACAATAGCGGTGGATCGAATACGGAGGCATCATGTCCACCGCCACCCCGTTGGAGGACCGGATGGCGGCCGTCGAGGCGGCCATCGCCGACCTCCAACGCCGCGTCCCCCGCCCGGCCGGTAGCTGGCTCGACCAGGTGACCGGGTCGTTCAAGGACGAGCCGGCGTTCGACGACGTGTTGGCCTACGGCCGGGCCGCCCGCAACGCCGACCGACCGGCCGACGGGGGCGGGCCGTGAGGTACGTGTTCGACACCGACCATCTCAGCATCCTCCAGAAGGAAGCCGGGTCGGAGTTCGCCACCCTGTCGGCCCGGGTCGCCGCGACCGACCCGGACGACCTGGCCCTTTGCGTCGTCAGCTTCCACGAGCAGGTTCTCGGCTGCCACACCTACATCTCGAAGGCGAAAACCCCGGCCGATGTCGTCCGCGGGTACAAGATGCTCGGCCGGGTCATCCGGGACTTCGCGGCCGCCCCCGTCCTCCCGTTCGATCCGGCCGCGGCCGCGGACCTCGACTCCCTGACCGCCCTCCGCATCCGGGTCGGGACGATGGACCTGCGGATCGCCGCCATCGCCCGGTCCCGCGGCCTGACCCTGCTCACCCGGAACGTGAGCGACTTCGGCCAAGTCCCCGGACTGCGAACCGAAGACTGGACGAGGTGACGGGCTGGCCGGTCCCGCACTCTCGCCGGCCGGAGCGCTCCACGCCTGGGTTGCCGTCCGTTGTTCGTCGGCCGAAATCTCGACTCGGCGGGTGATATTTTCCTGGCTTCCGCCCCTATGACCGGGTAAGAGTGATGGACCCGCGGCCGGCCGCCGCGGGTCCTTCCTTTCACCCGGAGTGCAGACATGGACCGGCGGGAACTGTTGGCGGCCCTCGGAGCGTTGGGCGCGAGCGCGGCCGCGGCCGACGACCACGCGGCCAAGAAGGACGCCGGCCCGGCGTCGCCGATGGCCGGGCCGCACGCCCACTTCTGCGGCATCCACATGGCCAAGCTCGACCCGAAGCTCCAGTTCGTCACCCAGCACTACTGCGCCGCCCACACCGGCGACCACGGCGGGGACGCCCTGTTCCAGTGCGTCCTGTTCGACGGGACGGGCAAGAACGCCCGGCTGGTCGGGGTCGAGTACCTGATCTCCGACCGCATGTACAAGGAGTTGCCGGAGGCCGAGAAGAAGTACTGGCACGCCCACACCTACGAGGTCCTCGGCGGCGGGCTGATCGCCCCGGGGATGCCGCCGGCGGACGAGCTGGCGTTCATGAAGATGGTCCTGACCACCTGGGGCAAGGCCTGGCACACCTGGCCCGACCCGAAGAACCCGGTGCCGATGGGCGAGCCGATGCTCATCTGGTCGCTCATGGGCAACGGGCAGGTGGACCCGAAGGTGCTGGCCGCCCGGGACAAGGAGTTCAAGGTCGACACGGCCAAGATCGCCGCCGAGCGGCAGAAGGAGTTCGGGCTGGCCCTGCCCGATGTCTCGCTGCCGAAGGGCCTGGACACGATCGGCCGGCAGTGGACCAACACCGGCCCGGACCAGCCGACCAAGCGGAAGTAACTTTCACCGGCAAGATGCCGGTGCCACAACAGACAGGACACCGGCAAGACGCCGGTGCCACAACCCGAGCTTGTGGCACCGGCGTCTTGCCGGTGCGGCCGCCCGGCCGACGGGTGAGCCGGCCGCGGTCCCTCTCATTGCCGGCTCATGGGCGGCCCCGCATACTTTCCCCGCTCACACTCATCCGCCCGGGGCGGCCGCCCCGGGCCTTCATCGGCGAGGGGGGGGTTCGCGTGACGCCCTGGAATCGGTCGTGCGCCGCCGCGGTGTTCGGGCTGGTGGTGGCGGTGGTGGTCGGGTGCGGGAAGAAGGAGCCCGAGGTCCCGGCCGGGCCGCCGCCGAGCTACGCCGGCGCCCCGAAGTTCGGCGGCCCGGGCACGCCCGCCGGTCCCCAGCGGGCCAAGACCGGGAACGCGGTGTTCGACCAGCACTGCCTGAAGTGCCACTCGGTCGACGGTGGGGCCGCGGCCGGTGGGGGCGGTCCGAAGGGGAAGATGGGCGGGGCCCCGGACCTGGCCAAGGTCGCCGCCGACCCGGCCCACACCCCGGAGTGGCTGGCCGAGCACGTCCGCAACCCGAAGGCCCACAGCCCCGGGTCGAAGATGCCGACGTTCGACGCGAGCAAGCTGTCGGACGAGGACCTCAAGTCGGTGGTGGAGTACATGTCCAAGTTGAAGTGACAACGCACAGGCCGGGAGGCCTGTGCCACCAGGGCAGGAATCTTGGTGGCACAGGCCTCCCGGCCTGTGCGGCCTCTATCCCAGCTCGACGGACTTGCCCGGCTTGAAGTCGGCGACGTGCAGCTCGACCTTGCGGTAGCCGTTCCACTCGTTGACCACCGGGGTGAAGGCCAGGCAGCAGTCGCCGCCGGCGGCGGCCAGCTCCTCGACCCGGTCGGCCATGTTCCAGGCCACCGCCCGCAGGGTCGTGTCCCCCTGCCGGGCCCGGAAGTCGAGGTGTTTCTGCACCTCCCCGGTGCCGATCTTCCGAACCGCCTCGGCCTTCAGCCCGGCCGCCAGGAACTTCGGCTTCGGGTTGGCCGCCCCGTAGGGTTCGAGCTTGTCGATGTCCTTCAACAACCCGAAGGTGACGGCCGACAGCGGCACCTCGGCGTCCAGGGCCAGCCGCGGGGCCGGGGGCGGGCCGCCGGCGAAGTGCCCCGCCGCGTAGGCGTCGAACGCCTTCCGGAACGCCGGGACGCACTCCGGCTTGAGCTTGAACCCGGCGGCGGCCGCGTGCCCGCCGTGGCCGAGCAGGTGGTCCTCGCACGCCTTCAGGGCCTCGTGCAGCGGGAACCCCGGGACCGACCGCCCGGACCCGACCGCGACGCCCTCGTCGGCCTTGACGGCGAACACCAGGGTCGGCCGGCCGTAGTGTTCCACCAGCCGCCCGGCCACGATCCCGACGACCCCCTGGTGCCAGTCGGCCGACCCGACCACGATCCCGGCCATGCCGGCGACGCCGTCGCCGTCGAGCAGCTCCTTCGCCTGGTCGGTCGTCTTCCGCTCCTTGAACTGCCGCTCGGTGTTCAGCTTCTCCAGGTATTCGGCCAGGTCCTTCGCCCGGGCGGGGTTGGTCGTGGTCAACAGGTCGACCGCCATCCGGGCGCAGCCGAGCCGGCCGGCGGCGTTGATCCGCGGCCCGAGCCGGTAGCCCACGTCCTCGGCCTTGATCGGCTTGCCGTCGCCCAGGCCGGCCGTCGCCATCAGGGCCTTCAGCCCGGCCGACGGCTGTTTCACGATCCGCTCCAGCCCGTGCCGGACGAACACCCGGTTCTCGTCCCGCAGGGGCACGACATCCGCGACCAGCCCGAGGGCGGCCAGCCCGACGGCGTCGAGCATGTACTCCCGCAGCTCGCCCGTGGCCTTGCCGCCGCAGACCCGCTGGACGACCGCCCAGGCCAGCTTGAACGCCACCCCGGCCCCGCACAGCCCGTCGAACGGGTACTTGCTGTCCGGCAGCCGCGGGTGGACGAGTACGTCGGCCTCGGGCAGGTGCGGCCGGCCGTCCCGGGTCTTCATCTCGTGGTGGTCGGTGACGATCAGCTCCAGCCCGAGCCGCCGGGCCTCCGCCGCCTCCTCGATGCTGGCGATGCCGCAATCGACGCTGACCACCAGCGACACGCCCCGGGCCGCTAAGTCCTTCAGCTTGTCGCAGCTCAGCCCGTAGCCTTCGGACAGCCGTAAGGGGACGTGGAACTCGACCTCCGCCCCGAGCCGGGTGAGCAGGCCGAGGAGGACGGCCGTGCCGGTCACGCCGTCCACGTCGTAGTCGCCGTAGACGCAGATTTTTCGCTTGTCGCGGACGGCCCTCAGCAGCCGGTCGGCGGCGGCCGGCACGTCCGGCAGGTCGTCCGGCGGGTGCAGGGCGGACAGGGCCGGGTCGAGGAAGCGTCTGGCGGCTGCCGGGTCGGACACCCCGCGGTTGAGCAGCAACTGGGCGACGACCGGCGACACCCCGGCGGCGGCCGCCAGCCGGTTCGCCCCGTCCGGGTCGGCCGGGAGCAGGTGCCAGGTCTTCTCGGCGCGGGCCACGGGGTCGCCCTCGGGTACGGGACCGACCTCTATTTAGAACGGCCGTCCACCGCCGCGGCAAGGTCAACCGGGCCGACCGGCGGGGCCGGCCGGTTGGCCCTGTCCCCCGGCCCGGCACCGGCGGACGGACCCGACCCCGGGCCGGCCCCGGCCGGCGTATTCCGCCCCGGCCGGTGGGGCGGGGGGCGGCCGACCGACGATCCGAAGGGGGACGTGTTGCCGACCCGGCCCGCACCGAAGGAGGACCCCGTGAACGCCGCGATCCTGATCCTTTCTACGTCCCTGGCGGTCGGGGCGGGTGGGCCGCCGGCCGGCCCGGCCGGCCCGGTGTGCGACGACTGCGGCAACGTCGTCAAGACCGGCCTGTTCGGCCGGCAGAAGGCGAAGCCGGCCCCGAAGCCGGCCGCCAAGTCGAAGGCGGCCGACTGCCCGGGGTGCGACCCCGGCCCGCCGGAGGTGCCGAACCTGCTCGACGCCCTGAAGGCCCGGCGGGCGAAGAAGGGGTGAGCCGGCCGCCCACCGCCCCCGGCGGCCGCGCGCCGGAG
>JAIEQN010001019.1 GCA_019747685.1 Gemmataceae bacterium | reverse complement strand
TGCTGGCCGGGGCCGGGCTGGGGGCCGGCCCGGCGGCCGGGACCGGGCTGCACGTCCCGCTGGCCGGGGCCCGGCCGGGGGCGTGGGCCCGGGGGTACATCGTCGCCCTCCTGGCCGCCACCCTGGCCCTGTTGGTCCGGGCCGCCCTCGACCCGCTGCTGGCCAGCGACCACGCCCTCGTCCTGGACCTTCTGGCGGTGGTGTACGTCGCCTGGCAGTGCGGGTTCGGCCCCGGGGTGGCGACGTTGCTGGCCAGCATGACCGGGACGATCTACTTTTTCGTCGAGCCGCGGGAGACGTTCGTGGTGGCCAACCAGAGCGACCAGATCGCGGTGGCCGCGTTCTTCTTCTGCGGGGTCGGGTGTGCGGCCCTGGGCGGGTCCCAGCGGGCGGCCAACGCCCGGGCCAAGGCCGCCCTGGCCGACGCCCTCGACCGGCAGGCCGCCCTGGAGGGCGAGGTCGCCCGCCGGCGGGCGGCCGAGGCCGAACTGGCCGAGACCGCCGCCACCCTCCGGGCGTTCTACGACAGCGCCCCGCTGTGTATGGGGGTGGTCGAGCCGACCCCGGACGGGGACATCCTGCACGTCTACGACAACCGGGCCAGCTGCAAGTTTTTCGGGGTGTGCGCGGACGGGACGACCGGCCGCCGGGCGTCGGCCCTCGGCGTTGGCCCGGACACCGCCCGGCTGTGGCTCGACAAGTACCGGGAGGCGGGCGGGCGGAACGGCCCGGTCGGGTTCGACTACCGGTACGACCGGGCGGACGGCCCGGGGTGGCTGTCGGCCACCGTCAGCCCGCTCGGCCGGGGGCCGTCCGGCCGCCCCCGGTTCTGCTACGTGGCCGAGGACGTGACCGACCGGCGGCGGGCCGAGGCCGAGCTGCGGGCCAGCGAGGAGCGGTTCCGCCAGCTCGCCGAGACGATCCCGCAGCTCGCCTGGATGGCCCGGCCGGACGGCCACATTTTCTGGTACAACCGCCGGTGGTACGAGTACACCGGGGCCACCCCGGACCGGATGGAGGGGTGGGGCTGGGAGGCGGTCCACGACCCGGCCGTCCTGCCCGAGGTCATGGCCCGCTGGAAGCACTCGATCGACACCGGCGAGCCGTTCAACATGGTCTTCCCCCTCAAGGGGGCGGACGGGGAGTTCCGCCCGTTCCTCACCCTGGTCAACCCGCTCCGGGACGCGGCCGGCCGCATCCTGTTCTGGTTCGGGACGAACACCGACATCAGCGAGCAGAAGCGGGCCGAGGCCGACCTGGAGCGGCGGGTGTCCGAGCGGACGGCCGACCTGAACCGGGAGCGGGAGTTCCTCCGGGCCGTCCTGGAGAACATCGAGGACGCGGTCGTCGCCTGCGACGCGGGCGGCCGGCTGACCCTGTTCAACCGGGCCACCCTGACCCTGCACGGGCTGCCGCCCGAGCCGATCCCCTCCGACGAGTGGGCCGCCCACTACCGGCTGCTGGCCGCCGACGGGATCACCCCGCTGGCCCCGGCCGAGGTCCCGCTCTACCGGGCCCTGGGGGGTGAACACGTCCGGAACGCCGAGATGGTGGTCGTCCCGGCCGGCGGCGGGCCGGGGCGGGCGCTCTTGGCCAGCGGCCAGCCGATCCTCGACGACGCCGGCCGCAAGCTCGGGGCGGTGGTGTCGATGCACGACGTGACCGACCGGCTGGCGGCCGAGGCCGCCCGGGCCGAGGTCATCCGCCAGCAGGCCGCCCGGGTCGAGGTGGCCCGGAGCGAGGCCCGGTTCCGGACCCTGACCGAGGCCGTCCCCCACGTCGTCTGGAACGCCGACCCGGCCGGCCGGGTGACGTACTTCAACACCCGGTGGCGGGAGTACACCGGGGTGACGGTCGAGGCCGCGGCCGCCGACGGGTGGCTGGCCGCCGTCCACCCGGCCGACCGCGACCGGGTCGCCGCGGCCTGGCGGGAGACGGTCGGGACGGCCGCCGCCGGGCCGGCCGACCGGTTCACCCAGGAGCTGCGGCTCCGCCGGGCCGGGACCGACGAGTACCGGTGGTTCCTGACCGTGGCCGTCCCGCTCCGCCGGCCCGGCGGGGCGGTCGATCAGTGGATCGGGTCGATGGCCGACATCGACGACCAGCGGCGGCTGGCCGACCAGCTCGGGCAGGCGGCCGAGCGGTTCCGCCAGCTCACCGAGGCCGTCCCCCAGATGGTCTGGACGGCCGACCCGGCCGGGACGGTGACGTACTTCAACCGCCGGTGGACCGAGTACACCGGGTTGGCCCTGACCGACATGACCGGGGACCGGGCCGCCGGGCTGATCCACCCGGACGACGCGGCCGGGCTGGACGCCACCTGGAAGGCGGCGGTCGCCGGGACCGACGGCCGGTACGCCCACGAGTTCCGCCTCCGCCGTCAGGCCGACGGGGAGTACCGGTGGATGCTGTCGAACGCCCTGGCCCTGGGGGACCCCGCCGGCCGGGCGGCCGAGTGGGTCGGCACCCTGACCGACATCGACGACCAGAAGCGGCAGGCCGAAACCCTCGACCGGCTGGTCCGGGAGCGGACGGCCGAGTTGCAGGCGGCCAACGCCGCCCTCCGGGACCAGATCGAGGAGCGGCGGCGGGCCGAGGAGCAGGTCGAGGCGGTGGCCCGGGAATTGCGGCGGAGTAACCGCGAACTCGAACAGTTCGCCTACGTCGCCAGCCACGACCTCCAGGAGCCGCTGCGGAAAATCCAGGCGTTCGGCGACCTGTTGGGGAATAAGTACGCGGCCGAGCTTCCCGACCAGGGGCGGGAGTACGTCGGCAAGATGCAGGGTTCGGCCGGGCGGATGAGCCGGCTGATCGACGACCTGCTGACGTATAGCCGGGTAACCACCCACGCCAAGCCGTTCGCCCGGGTCGACCTGAACGTCATCCTGGCCGAAGTCGTGGACGACCTGGAGGTTCGGATCGAGAAGTCGGGCGGGACGGTGGACGCCGGGCCGCTCCCGGCGATCGATGCCGACCCGACCCAGATGCGGCAGGTGTTCCAGAACCTGCTCGGCAACGCGCTGAAGTTTGCGCACCCCGGGCGGCCGCCGGTGGTGACCGTCCGGGGCGAACTGCCGGCCGACGCCGGGGCCAACGGGCACCCCGGCGGGGTGTGCCGGATCACCGTGTCGGACAATGGGATCGGGTTCGAGGACCGGTTCCGGGACCGCATCTTCCAGGTGTTCCAGCGGCTCCACGGGCGGGACGAGTACGACGGCACCGGGGTCGGGCTGGCGGTCTGTAAGAAGATCGTGGAGCGGCACGGCGGGACGATCACCGCCAACGGCCGGCCGGGCGAGGGGGCCACGTTCGTGATCACCCTCCCGGCCCACCAACCCGAGCCGCCGGTTCCGCCGCCGCCCGCCGACACCCCCACCCCCGCCCGGGGTTGACGCCCGATGTCCGACCAAGCCCGGCCGGTCACCGTCCTGGTGGCCGACGACGACCCGGACGACCGGGAGCTGACCCGGGAGGCGTTCGCCGCCAACCGGCTGGTCAACGACCTCCGGTTCGTGGAGGACGGGGAGGAGCTGCTCGACTACCTGCGCCGGCGGGGGAGGTTCGCCGACCCGGCCGCGGCCCCGTGGCCCGGGCTGATCCTGTTGGACCTGAACATGCCCCGGCTGGACGGCCGGGAGGCCCTCCGGGCGATCAAGGCCGACCCCGCCCTGCGGGGCATCCGGGTGGTGGTGATGACCACCTCCAGCGCCGAGGAGGACGTGGCCACCAGCTACGACCTCCAGGCGGCCGGGTACGTCACCAAGCCGGTCACCTTCGACCGGCTGGTCGAGGTGGTCCGGGGCCTGGGCAAGTACTGGCTCGAGATCGTGGAGTTGCCCCCCGATGGGAACCGACCGCCGCCCGGATGAGCCGCCGATCCGGGTGCTGCTGATCGACGACGACCCGGACGACCACATCCTGACCCGGGAATTGTTCGCCGAGCTGCCCGGCGGGCTGTTCCGGCTCGACCACGCCCCGACGGCCGACGCCTACGCGGCCGGGCGGGCGGCCATCGGCCGGGGCGAGCACGATGTCTACCTGCTCGACTACCGGCTCGGGGCCCAGAGCGGGATCGACCTGATCGCCGAGGCCCGGGCGGGCGGGTCGCCGGGGCCGATCATCCTGCTGACCGGCAAGGGCCAGCAGGAGGTCGCCCTGGAGGCCCTGCGGCACGGGGCGGCCGACTACCTGGAGAAGGCCGGGCTGACCCACGCCCAGCTCGAGCGGTCGATCCGGTACGCCCTCCAGCAGCACCGGTACGCCGCCGAGCTGGAGCGGGCGGTGCGGGAGCGGACGGCCGAGCTGAACCGGGCGAACGAGGCCCTGCGGGACGAGGACCGGCGGAAGAACGACTTCATCGCCATGCTCGCCCACGAGCTGCGGAACCCGCTGGCCCCGATCCGCAACGCCCTGGAGATCATGCGGCTGACGGCCGACGACCCCGAGGCCGTGGCCCGCAGCCGGGCCATGCTCGAGCGCCAGGTCGGGCAGATGGTCCGGCTGATCGACGACCTGCTCGACGTGTCCCGGATCACCACCGGCAAGCTCCGGGTGCAGCTCGAACCCACCCCGCTGCGGGAGGTGGTGGAGGCGGCCGTCGAGATCAGCCGGCCGGCCCTCGACCGGGCCGGGGTGGGGTTCGAGCTGGCCCAGCCCGACCGGCCCGTCACCATCCAGGCCGACCGGGTCCGGCTGGCCCAGGTCTTCTCGAACCTCCTGAACAACGCGGCCAAGTTCACCCCCGAGGGCGGGCGGGTCGAGTTCGTCGTCGGCCGGGAGGGGGGGCAGGTGGTGGCCCGGGTCCGGGACACCGGGGTCGGCATCGCCCCGGAGGTCCTGCCCCGGGTGTTCGACTTGTTCACCCAGCTCGACCGGACGATGAACCGGTCCCAGGGCGGGCTGGGGATCGGCCTGGCCCTGGTCCGCCGGCTCGTCGAGCTGCACGGCGGGACGGTCACGGCCCGGAGCGACGGCCCCGGCAAGGGGGCCGAGTTCACCGTCCGTCTCCCGGAGTAGCCCGACCGGAGTTTCATGAACTGAAATTAGCAAGATAGTATTCTTGTCCCGGCGGTCATTTCCGGCCGTACCCGCTCATGCCCGGCCACCCGGCTTTCAACCGCAACGCTCAGTCCGGGTGAGGCTTGGGGGCCGGGCGGTTGGTTTCTGGATGGGGTGCCCCCTCCCCCCTCGTTTTTCACCAGCACCTCCCCTGCCACGTTTTCGCTAGGATTTCCAGCATTTCCTCACCAGGCCTGCTCGACCGGGCTGTCATGCTCGGTCGTTCGCCGAGGCCGAACCCATGAAACGGTTCGGGGTTGCGCTGCCGGCCGAGTATGCCCGTACCCGCTCATGCCCAGCCCTGTGCATCCCCCGCCCGGCGGTCCGGGCCATCATGGGCGTAACTGTACAATAGTACTCTACACTCCCGTTCGGCGGTGTCAAATCCGGGCCTACCACTTTCTCCGGCCCCTCCGACTCGCACGGGGCCATCAGGCGACGGATCGGGCCGTGACCTTCTCACTCGAAACTCAAAACTTCGAACCCGAAACTCCCTTCCCACCCCCGCGCAGGGGGTTGCCCGGTCGGCCGGCACCGCCGTTGCTCACCTTCCCATTCTGACTTGGATCGAATTCAACCCGGACCGGGGTGATCCGATGGCGCGGGGTGGGTACTTGCCGGACTGGCAGCGGGCGGTCGTGGTCCTGTCGGCGGCGGTGGTCCTGACGGTGATCGTGGCCGCCCTGTACTGGGCGCGGACGATCTTCATGCCGGTGGCCCTGGCCATCTTCCTCACCTTCGTCCTGTCCCCGGTGGTCGCCTGGTTCCAGCGGCGGGGCCTGGGCCGCGGGCCGTCCGTCATCCTGACCGTCGCGCTGTCGGTCGTCGTGAGCGGCGGGCTGGGGGTGGTGATCGCCCAGCAGGTGGCCGGGCTGGCCGACACCCTGGCCCAGCCGGCCGAGCGGGAGAAGCTGAAGGCCCGGCTGACCGAGGCGAAGGAGGCGGTGGTCGGGTCGGGGGAGAGCAAGTTCGGGAAGCTGGTGGACGAGGTCGGCGGGGTGTTCGTCCCGAAGCCGGCCGAGAAGTCGGGGTCGCCGGAGGTGGTGGTTTCGGCCCCCAGCCCGGGGTGGATGGCCCAGGTCGAGGAGTACGCCTCCCCGGCCCTGGAGCTGGTCGGCCAGGGGGCGTTCGCCTTCCTGCTGACGGTGTTCATGCTCCTGAAGCGGGAGGACCTGCGGAACCGGATGATCCGGCTGACCGGGGCCGGGAAGGTGACGACCACCACCAAGGCGGTGGACGACGCCAGCCGGCGGGTCAGCCGGTACCTGCTGACCCAGTTGCTGCTGAACACCGCGTTCGCCGTCGTCATCCTGGTCGGGCTGCTGGTGATCGGGGTGCAGTACGCCCCGCTGTGGGCGGTGATCGCCTTCGTCATGCGGTACGTCCCGTACATCGGCACCTGGATCGGGGTGCTGCCGCCGGCCCTGTTCACCCTGGCGGTGTCCGAGACGTGGGGGCCGGCGATCGCGGTGGTCGGGCTGTTCATCGGGCTGGAGCTGGTTTGCAACAACGTGTTCGAGCCGCTCCTGTACGGCCCGAGCATGGGGCTGTCGGAGGTGGCCCAGTTGGTCGCGGCCGGGCTGTGGGCGTTCCTGTGGGGGCCGATCGGGCTGGTCCTGTCCGGCCCGCTGACCACCTGCCTGTTGGTGCTGGGCAAGTACGTCAGCCGGTTCGAGTTCCTGGACGTGCTGTTGGGCGACGAGCCGGTGCTGGAGCCGAAGGTGGCGTTCTACCAGCGGCTGGCCGCCCGGGACCAGGACGAGGCGGCGGACATCGCCCTGGCGGAGGCCGGGAAGGCCGACCCGGTGGCGGTGTTCGACCGGGTGGTCGTCCCGGCCCTGTGCCTGGCCAAGCGGGACGAGGCCGACGGGGACCTGTCGAAGGACGACCTGAAGTTCGCCGTCCGGGCCACCCGGGAGGTGGCCGAGCTGGTGCTGGCCGAGGCCCCGAAGCCGCCGGCCGAGGCCCCGCCGGACGCCCGGGTGCGGGTGCTGTTGTGCCCGGCCCGGGACGAGATCGACCACGCCGGGACCGACCTGCTGGCCCACCTCCTCGACCCGGTCCGGTGGGAGATCGACATGACGGCCGACGAGACCCTGGCGTCCGAGCTGCTGGCCCGGGTCGAGGCGTTCCGGCCGGCGGCGGTGGTGATCGGGTCGCTGCCGCCGGGCGGGATGGCCCACACCCGGTACCTGGTGACCCGGCTGCGGGCCCGGTTCCCGGACCTGAAGATCGTGGTCGGGCGGTGGGGCCGGGGCGCCGAGTTCGCCGACGACGAGGAGAAGGCCGGGTCCGGCGGGGGGGCCGACGCGGTCGAGCCGACCCTGGCCGAGACGGTGCAGCGGCTGGCCGGCTGGTACGCGGTCTTCTCCGCCGCGGGCGAGCCGGCGGCCGCCGACCGGGCGGCGAAAAGCGGCCGCGTTGGCACGGCGGGTGCAATGGTGTAACCCCGTCCGAGGGAGGAGACCCGAACCCCTAACCGAGGTGAAGCGATGGCGGAGCTGAACAAGGGCAACATCAAGAGCGGGATCAACGACGCGGCCAGTGCCGCCCGGGGTGGGGTGAGCGACGCCGCCGACGCCGCCCGGAACCTGACCGACCGGGCCGCCAACGCCATGGGCGGCCACGGCAACACCGGCGGCCAGGGCAATACCGGCGGCAGCGGCGGGACGATGGGCCAGGTCCGGGACGCCGCCCAGGGCGTCCTCGACCGGGCCGGCGACTACGCCGGCCAGGCCCGGGACAAGATCGGCGAGTGGGCCGGCCAGGCCCGCGACGCCGTCGGCAACATGGGCGTGGGCGAGATGGGCGAGCGGGTCCAGCGGTGGGCCGGGGACGCCTACGACACCGCCGGCGACTACGCCGGCGACTTCGGCCGGGAGGTCACCACCCTGATCCGCCGGCACCCGATCCCGGCCATCCTGATCGGGTTCGGGGTCGGGCTGCTGCTCGGCCGGGCCGCCAAGATGGTGTGACCGGGTCGGGCGACGAACGGACGGACGGCGGGCCGCGGGGTAGACCCCGCGGCCCGCCGCGTTTTGGGGTGGCGAATGGCGACCGGGGGCGGGCGGTCGAGTTTGAGGCGGCCGGTTTCGCCCTCTCCCCTTGAGGGAGAGGGTGGCCGACGGGCACGACAGTGACCGGAGGCCGGGTGAGGGGAGATGACGCCGCTCACCCGCTTAAGCTTTT
>JAIEQN010001151.1 GCA_019747685.1 Gemmataceae bacterium | reverse complement strand
CGCCCCCTCCGGGGGCTCAAATCTCCCGAGCCCCGGAGGGGCGATTGCGCGTAGCCAGGGGCGCGAGCCCCTGGTCCGATCATCCCCGGAGCCCGCCATGTCCTGCCGGCCCCTGCTCGCCCTCGTCGTCGCCGCCGGCCCGCCGGCGGTCGCCCCGCCGCCCCGGCCGGCCCCGAAGGTGGCCGACCTGAAGGCCGGACTGACCGCCGCCCTCGGGTCCGACTTCGAGTACCTCGGCGGGGAACTCGGCCGGTGCAAGACGAGCATCGGCACCTGGGCGGCCGAGCGGTTCTGGTACGCCAAGGTCCGGCCGACCAGGGCCGGCCGGTACGCGATCGGGTACGAGACCGGGTTCGACTTCCTGTTCCCCCCGGGCGACCCGCGGGCCGGGGGCTGGCTGCGGCCGACCCGGGCCGTTTACGTCCTGCCGATCGCGGTCGGGAAGGAGGGCGAGCCGCGGATGGTCGGGCGGGGCGGGGCGGCGTACCCCCACGCCAACGTCGGCGACACGCTGCTCATCCCCGTCCACGTCGACTGGCACCGGGTCGGCCACACGTTCCGGGCGATCGACCCGGCCGACCGCGAGGTCGCGTCGTACTTCTCGGTCTACGGCGAGCCGGTCCACGACGGGTACTTGAAGCTCGGCACCGACCCGTCCCCGGTGACCAACCGGGCGGCCGGGAAGGTGAAGCTGTTGGCCGGGTGGGGGACGTCGATCGGCAACCGGCCGGGGACGCACACCGCCCACCACCTGTCGGCCTACCGGGAGTTCACGGCCCCGGGCGAGTACGCCCTCGGCGGCCGGCTGGCGGACGCGAAGGAGGCGGAGGAGGTCGCGTCGTTCCGGGTGGTGGCGAAGGACCGGCCGGTGACGGTGGTACTCGAACACGTCTACTACACCGAGCGCACCGTCCGGTTTCGGTCGAGCGGGACGAGCCACGTCGGCGGCGGGACGCCGGAGGTCCGGGTCGGCGACCGGATGGTGTTCGGGGCCGGCGGCTACGGGACGGGCGGGCTCGACCACCCGAAGGAGTACCGGCCGGGTGTGGTGGAGGAGCGGCCGTTCCGGGCGGCGGCCCACTACACCCCGGAGCCGGGGCGGTAGCCGGGCCGCCCCCGGCCCTCCGGGGCGGCTCCGTCGGCCCGGGCCGCTGGCCCGGGTCGGCTTTCGGCCCGGAAAGGGCCATTCCGTCAGCCCGGGCCGAAGGCCCGGGTCTCCGGGCATCCAATGGCCCCCGGCCCGGGAAGGGCCGTTCCCGAACTCACACGGATCGGTCACCCACTCGTCGCCCGCCGGCCCCGTCCGGAACGACCCCTCCCGGGAGCGCACGCCCGGCCCTCCGGCCTGGGCCGACAGAACCGGCCGTCCGGGCCGGAACACCGGCCGCCCCACCTCGTGCCGGCTCGACTACCGTTCTTGCACCTTCGAACACTATATGATATTGTGTACAGTTATTGGGCCGGTGCCGGCCCGGGCCGCCGGAGTCGGGCGAGCATGATCGGGTACGGCAATGCGGATCGGGAGCCGAAAGCGATGAAACACCAACGGGTAGCGCCAGCCGACGGGAGCGAGCACGACCGGGCGGTCGTGCTCGTGGTGGGGTGCGGGCGTCCGGAAGCTGTTTCCGAGACTAAGGTTCGGCCCGGAGGATCGGACGCGACGAAAAAGCGGGGGGGAGGGGGGGTGGTCGGGGCGGCGGGCGACCATTCCGGGCGTATCTTCCGGGCCGCCGAAGCGTTGCGTTCGACGGCCCGGATTGCGAGCACTGCCGGTATTGCCGTGTCACGCCCGCCGGGCGGCCCGGTAGCGGCGGATCAGGGCGTTGGTCGACCCGTCGTGCTTCAGCTCGGGGTCGTTGGCCGCCTCCAGCTCCGGGACGATCCGCTGGGCCAGCACCTTGCCGAGTTCGACGCCCCACTGGTCGAACGAGTCGATCCCCCAGACGGTGCCCTGGGTGAAGACGCTGTGCTCGTAGAGGGCGACCAGCTTGCCCAGGGCGGCCGGGGTCAGCCTGTCCAGGAGCAGGACGTTCGACGGCCGGTTGCCGGGGAAGGTCTTGTGGGGGACGAGGTGGTCCGGCACGCCCTCGGCCTTGACCTGTTCCGCGGTCTTGCCGAAGGCCAGGGCCTCGGCCTGGGCGAAGACGTTGGCCATGAGGAGGTCGTGGTGCCGGCCGAGCGGGTTGAGCGAGTGCGCGAAGCCGACGAAGTCGCACGGGATCAGGTGGGTGCCCTGGTGGATGAGCTGGTAGAAGCTGTGCTGGCCGTTGGTCCCGGGCTCGCCCCAGAAGACCGGGCCGGTCTGGTAGTCCACCTCGACCCCGGCCAGCGTCACCCGCTTGCCGTTCGACTCCATCGTCAGTTGCTGGAGGTAGGCCGGGAACCGCTTGAGGTACTGGTCGTAGGGCAACACGGCGACCGTCTGCGACCCGAAGAAGTCGGCGTACCAGACGTTCAGCAGGCCCATCAGGACGGGCAGGTTCTTCTCGAACGGGGCGGTCCGGAAATGCTCGTCCATCTCGTGAAACCCGGCCAGCATCTCCCGGAAGCCGGCCGGGCCGACGGCCAGCATGGTGGACAGCCCGATGGCCGAGTCCATCGAGTACCGCCCGCCGACCCAGTCCCAGAAGCCGAACATGTTGGCCGTGTCGATGCCGAACTTGGTCACCTCGGCGGCGTTGGTCGAGACGGCCACGAAGTGCCTGGCGACGGCCTTGGCGTCCCCGCCGAACGCCGCCAGCGACCAGTCCCGGGCCGTCCGGGCGTTGGTCATCGTCTCCAGGGTGGTGAACGTCTTGGACGAGATGACGAACAGGGTCTCGGCCGGGTCGAGGTCGCGGGCGGCCTCGGCGAAGTCGGTCCCGTCCACGTTGGAGACGAACCGGAAGGTGCGGGAGCGGTCGGAGTAGTGCCGCAGGGCCTCGTAGGCCATGACCGGGCCGAGGTCCGACCCGCCGATGCCGACGTTGATGACGTTCCGGATCGGCTTGCCGGTGTGGCCGGTCCACTGGCCGGAGCGGACCTTGTCGGCGAACGCGGCCATCCGGTCGAGGACCTGGTGGACTTCCGGGACGACGTTCACCCCGTCCACGGTGATCGTCTCGCCCTTCGGGGCGCGGAGGGCGACGTGCAGGACGGCCCGGTTCTCGGTGGCGTTGATCTTGTCGCCCCGGAACATGGCGTCGATGTGGCCCCGCAGGCCGGACTCCTCGGCCAGTTGAACGAGCAGCCGGACCGTCTCGTCGGTGACGCGGTTTTTCGAGTAGTCGAGGAGGACGCCGGCGGCCGCGGCGGTCAGCCGGTCGGCCCGGCCGGGGTCGTCCGCGAAGAGTTGGCGGAGGTGGGCGTCCTTGAGTGTGCCGTAGTGGGCCTGCAACGCCTTCCAGGCCGGGCGGACGGTCAGCGGGGGCATGGGGGTCGCTCCGTTCGGGGCTGGGGCCGCCCGGTCATCGTATGGCCGGCCGCCCGTCGTCGCCCGGGGGGCGTAGCATACCCCGGGTCGTCCCGGAGGTGTGTCGTGCCGGAACCGGTGGTCGAACGGGTGCAGACCGGGTGCTGCGTGGCCGGCGGCGGGCCGGCCGGGATGGTCCTCGGGTATCTGCTCGCCCGGGCCGGGGTCGAGGTGGTCGTGCTGGAGAAGCACGCCGACTTCCTCCGCGACTTCCGCGGCGACACCATCCACCCGTCCACCCTCCAGGTGCTGCACGAGCTGGGCCTGCTCGACGACCTTCTCCGCCGGCCGCACCAGGAGGCCCGCCAGCTCCGCGGGGTGATCGGCGGCACCGAGGTCCCGATCGCCGACTTCTCGCACCTGTCCACCCGCTGCCGGTTCATCGCCTTTATGCCGCAGTGGGACTTCCTCGACTTCCTGGCCGACCACGCCCGCCGGCTGCCGGCGTTCCGCCTGCGATCGCGGGCGAAGGTCACGGGCCTGATCGAGGAAGGCGGCCGGGTGGCCGGGGTGCGGGCCGAGACGCCCGGCGGGCCGCTGGAGGTCCGGGCCGCCCTGACGGTCGGGGCCGACGGCCGACACTCGACGGTCCGCGACCGGGCCGGGCTGCCGGTCCGGGACATCGGCGCCCCGATCGACGTGCTGTGGATGCGGGTTTCCCGCCGGGACACCGACCCGGACCAGCCGATGGGCCGGTTCGACCGCGGCCGGGTGTTCGTGATGATCTACCGCGGCGACTACTGGCAGTGCGCGTTCGTCATCCCGAAGAACGGGTACGACGCGGTCCGCGCCAGGGGACTGGCGGCGTTCCGGGACGAGGTTCTCGGGGTCGCCCCGTTCCTCGGCGACCGGGTACGCGAGCTGGCCTCGTGGGAGGACATCAAGCTGCTGACCGTGACCGTGGCCCGGCTGCGGCGGTGGTGGCGGCCGGGGCTGCTGTGCATCGGGGATGCGGCCCACGCCATGTCGCCGGTCGGCGGGGTCGGGATCAACCTGGCGATCCAGGACGCCGTCGCGACGGCGAACCTGCTGGCCGGGCCGCTCCGGGCCGGGCGGGTCACAACCTCCGACCTGGCCCGGGTGCAGCGGCGGCGGGAGCTGCCGACCCGGCTGACCCAGGCCCTCCAGGTGCTGGTCCAGGACCGGGTCATCAACCGGGTGATCGGGGGCGGCCGGGGGCCGCTGACGCCGCCGCTGCCGGTCCGGTTGATGGAGCGGTTCCCGGTCCTCCGCCGCATCCCGGCCCGGGTGATCGGGGTCGGGTTCCGGCCGGAGCATGTGCGGGTGCCGGCGGCCCCAGGCGGGGGTGTCGCGTGACCCCGCCGACGCTCCCCCGCTGGCCGGTCGCCCTGTCGGTCGCGGCCGCCGTGCTGACGATCGGGATGAAGGCGGCGGCCTACGCCGCGACCGGGTCGGCCGGGCTGTTGGCCGACGCCCTGGAGTCCGTCGTCAACCTGCTGGCGGCGGTGACGGCGTACCTGTCGCTGTGGTACGCGGCCAAGCCGGCCGACCCCGGGCACACCTACGGGCACGAGAAGATCGAGTACTTTTCGAGCGGCCTCGAAGGGGTGCTGATCGTCCTGGCCGGGGCCGGGACGGCGGCGTTCGCGACCCGTCGGCTGGTCCACCCCGAGCCGCTGCGCGACCTGGAGGTCGGCACCCTGATCGCGGTGGCCGCGGCCGGGGTGAACCTGGCGGTCGCCCGGGTGCTGCTCTACTACGGCCGGAAAACGCGGTCGATTGTACTGGAGGCCGACGGCGAACACCTGATGGCCGACGTGTGGACGACGGGCGGGGTGCTGGCCGGGCTGGGGCTGGTGGCCCTGACCGGGTACGCGGAACTCGACTCGGTGGTGGCCGCCGCCGTCGGGCTGCACATCACCTGGACTGGGGTGGGCCTCGTCCGCCGGTCGTTCGACGGGCTGATGGACCACGCCCTGCCGGCCGCCGACCAGGAGGTGATCCGCCGGGTGATCGGCGAGGCCCTGCCGCCGGGGGCGGCGTTCCACGCCCTGCGGACCCGGCAGGCCGGGAGCCGGCGGTTCGCCGAGTTCCACCTGCTGGTGGACGGCGACTGGTCGGTCCGGGAGGCCCACCTACTCGCCCACCGGGTCGCCGACGCCCTGGCCGCGGCCGTCCCGGGGCTGGAGGTGGTTACCCACGTCGAGCCGGTGGACGAGGGCGGGTCGTGGGAGTGGGAGTACCTGAAGCAGCTCGGCGAGCCGGAGGGGCCGGATGGGCGTTGACGCCGTCTTGGAGGCGCTGAACACGTCGGCCGTGCGGACGGTGGCCCTGGGGGCGGCGGCCCTGGGGGCGACGGCCGGGGCGGTCGGGGCGTTCGCCGTCCTGCGGCGGCAGAGCCTGCAAGGGGACGTGGTGTCGCACGCGGCCTTGCCCGGGCTGGCGGTCGCGTTTTTGCTCGGCGGCCGCGACCCGGCCTGGCTCGTCCTCGGCGGGGCGGTCAGCGGCTGGTTGGCCCTGGTCCTGGTCGGGGCGGTCAACCGCCGGTCCCGGGTGCCACTGGACGCCGCCCTGGGCGGGGCCCTGGCCGTCTTCTTCGGCCTCGGGCTGGCCCTGATGACCTACGCCCAGCGGCACGTCCCGGACGCCTCCCGCCACCCGCTCGACCGCTACCTGTTCGGTCAGGCCGCGTTCCTCCGGGACGCCGACCTGCGGGTGATCGGCGGCCTCGGCCTCGCGGCCCTCGCCCTGGTCGGCCTGTTCTGGAAGGAGTTCAAGCTCCTGTCCTTCGACCCGGACTACGCCGCGACCGTCGGGTATCCGGTCCGGCTGCTCGACCTGTTGCTCACCACGCTGACCGTGGCGGCGGTGGCGGTCGGGCTGAAGGCGGTCGGGGTGGTGCTGATGACCGCCCTCTTGGTCGCCCCGGCGGCGGCCGCCCGCCAGTGGTCGGACCGGCTCGGCCGGGTCGTCCTGCTGTCGGGATTGTTCGGGGCGGTGGCCGGGGCCGGGGGGACCGTCGCCGGCCACCTGGCCGGGGCCGGGGTGCCGACCGGGCCGACGATCGTGCTGGCGGCCACCGCCGCGGTCGCCGTGTCCCTCCTGTTCGGGCCCGCCCGGGGGCTGGCGTGGGGATGGCTCCGGAGCCGCCGCGATGTCGTACACGGCTGAGATCGCCCTGGTGCTGGCCGTGGTCGCGGCCGCCTGCGCCCTGCCGGGGACGTTCCTCGTCCTCCGCCGGGTAGCGCTGGTCAGCGATGCCATCGGCCACGTCCTCCTGTTCGGGGTGGTCGTCACCTACTTCGCGGTCCGTGATGTCGAGTCGCCCTGGCTTCTCGCCGGGGCAGCGGCCTCCGGCGTCCTCACCGTCGCCCTGGTCGAGCTGCTCGGCCGGACCCGGCTCGTGAAACAAGACGCGGCCGTCGGGCTGGTCTTCCCGGCCCTGTTCGCCGGCGGGGTGGTGCTGGCCTCGCTCTACCTGCGGAACACCCACCTCGACGTGGACGCCGTCCTGCTCGGCCAGCCGGAGTTGGCCACCGAGGCCCGGTGGCACCTCGGCGGGGTCGGGCTGAAGCCGGTCTGGCTGATGGCCGGCGTTCTTGCGGTCAACCTCGTCCTGCTCGTCGTCTTCTACAAGGAGATGAAGCTAACCACCTTCGACCCGGGGCTGGCGTCGGCTCTCGGGTTCCGCCCCGGGTTGGTCCACTACGCCCTGATGACGGCGGTGGCGGTCACCGCGGTGGCCGCCTTCGACGCCGTCGGGCCGGTCCTGGTCGTCGGCTTCTTCGTCGTCCCGGCGGCCGCGGCCTTCCTCCTGACCGACCGACTCGCCGTCATGCTCGGGTTGGCCGCCCTGATCGGCGTCGTCGGGGCCGTCGGTGGGACGTTCGCCGCCGTCCGGCTGGACGCCAATACGGCCGGGTCGGTGGCGGCGGTGTTGGGGGTGTTGTTCGCCCTGGCGTTCGCGGCCGCCCCGGGCCGGGGGTTGGTGGCCCAGGCGGTCCGGCGCTGGCGGCAGAAGCGGGCGTTCCACGAGACGATGCTGGCCGTCCACCTGTACCAGCACGAGGGGACCGACGCCGAGGCGGACGAGGCGGGCTGCCGGACCGTTCACCGGCACCTGGGCTGGACCGAGGGTCAGACGGCGGCGGTGGTCGGTCGGGCCGAGCGGCACGGGCTGGTCCGGCGTGACCGGGATACGCTCAAGCTCACGCATGCCGGCCGCGACCGAGCCCGAGACGTACTCGGGGGTTCGGTCGATTCGGCCGCACGCCCCCCCTCCCCCCCCCCTTCGTGACCGACCCCACCCTACTCGACGTAACCGACTGCAGGCGAAATTGTTGCGGCCGTCCGATGGTGGTTGCGAGCACGACCGCCCCGTCGTGCTCGGTCGGAAAATCCCCCCAACCACCTTATCCCGCCTGCGGTTGCGTTGCCGGCCGAGCACGACCGTACCCGGTCATGCTCGGTCCCGCAGTCCCCGACCGGCCGGCGTCGGCACCGGCCGACGTGGACTCGTCATCGGTACACTATACTCCGCCGGGCGGAAGTCAAACGGCCGGGGGCGATTTCTCCAAGCTCGGGTCACGGGGCGGCGTAAGGGATCGCGTCCGGCACCCGCGGCCGGGGCGGCGGGGCCGACGATGCCGGCGGTCCGGCCGGGAGGAACCGGTCGATCGCCCACGGCAGGACGCCCAGGTCCCGGTCGGCCGAGACGGTCTGCCGGCCGTTCGCCAGGAGGCCGACCGACACCACCGGGGCCGCGTGCTTGCGGAACACCGCCGCCTCCCGCCCGGCACGCAGGTCCCACAGCCGGACCGTCCCGTCGGCCCCG
>JAIEQN010000655.1 GCA_019747685.1 Gemmataceae bacterium | reverse complement strand
GCTGTTGGCCGGGTTCGCCGCCGCCCACCTGGCCAGCCGGCTGACCGGGCTGCCGCTGTGGGCCGGGTACGGGCTGGCGGCCGGCGGGCTGGGGGCGGCCGGGGCCAAGCTGCTCTTGGCCGGGCGGGACGGGTTCGCCGGGCTGCGGCCCCTGCCCCAGACGACGGCCGCCCTGGGGGAGAACGCGGAATGGCTGGCCGAACACCTGAACCCGGTCGGGTGACGGACGACCCGGCGGCGATCCGGGCCCGGATGGCGGAAACACGCGAGGCCCTGGCGGGCGCCCTCGGGGCCCTCCGGGGCCGGCTCGTCGGCGACACCACCCAACCGACCAACACAGGGGGAACGACCGTGGCGAAGGCGACCGGGAAGGCGGGCGGCGGGGCCAAGAAGGCCGGGACCGCCGGGAAGGCGGCCGGGGCCGCCAAGTCGGCGGCCAAGGCGGGTGCGAAGACGGTCAAGGCCGGGGCGGCGGCCGCCCGGGCCAAGGTCGTCGGCGGCAAGAAGGCCGGGCAGAAGGCCGGCGGGGCGAAGACGGCGGCCAAGCGGTCGGTCGCCGGGGCCAAGGCGGCGGCCAGCCGGGTGACCAAGCCGGCCGGGAAGGCGTCCGGCGGGGCGAAGGCGTCGGCCGGGAAGAAGGCCGGCGGGGCCAAGAAGAAGACGGCGGCCCGGCGGAAGAAGTCGCCCGGGGTCCTCGGGCAGGTACTCGAACAGGCCAAGGACCTGGCGGTGGAGGTCGGCAAGGGGGCCTTGGCCGGGGCCGTCGGGGTGGTCGGGGAGAAGATGGGCGAGGCCGGGGACAAGACGCAACAGGCGGCCGAGCAGGTTCGGCCGGAGGGTGACAGCCGGGGTGGGCAGGGCGGCAGCGGCGGTCAGGGGGGCGGGAACGCCGGGTCCGGCGGGCCGGGTTCGGGAG
This sequence comes from Gemmataceae bacterium, assembly GCA_019747685.1. Lineage (GTDB taxonomy): Bacteria > Planctomycetota > Planctomycetia > Gemmatales > Gemmataceae > Urbifossiella. Next base: position 7,320 of record JAIEQN010000655.1, on the reverse strand, counting down.
GCGGCCGGTGACCGACTGGTCGGTCATGCGTCAGTTCGGCCTTGGTGGCACAGGCCACCCGGCCTGTGCCGCACAGGCCGGGAGGCCTGTGCCACCAAAGTGATGGACGATCGACCGGTCCGGTTGTAGCGGTCCGGCGGCGGCCGCCGCCGGACCCCGCGGCCGCCGCACTTCATCCGCACCGCCGTCGTAGCCGATATGACCCCCACGGGCCGCCCGGGCGGCGGCCCCCCCGCCCCCGCCCCGGGATGGCCCCCGCATGGACGCGAACCGGTTCTACCCGTCCCTCGACGCCCTCGAACCCCGGACCGTCCCGAGCGTCACCCCGGAGCAGGTGGTCGGGGCGTTCGTCCGGGCCGAGCAGAACACCATGAACATCCGGGAGGTGGCCGCCACCGTCGGCAAGCCCCGGACCCAGCAGCAGATCCAACTGTACGCCCGGCAGCTCCCGGTGATCGCGGCCGACAGCCGGGCCGACGCCGCCGTCCTCGACCAGTTCCGGGCCGACCTGCTGGCCCGGGCGGCCGCCCGCCCGGCCGAGGCCCCCACCCTGCTCAAGTACGCCGGGGTGGTCGGGGCGGTCCAGTTCGACGCGATCGTCACCGCCGCCTACGCCGAGCTGTTCGGCCCCGGGTTCGGGGCGCCCCCGCCGGTCCCGCCGCCCCCCCCGCCGGTCACCCCGACCCCGGTGGACTTCGGGACCGACACCGCCGGGCCGCTCCCGTTCCCGCTCAACGACCCGGGGTTCCGGAACATCGGCAACGGGGTCCGGGTCCAGGACGTGACCACCGGGACCGGCGACCCCGTGGCCATCGGGAACAACGTCACGCTGAGCTACACCGGCTACGTCCGGGCGACCGGGGCGGTGTTCGACTCGAACCCGGCGTTCACCACCAACGTCAGCACGATGGCCCTGATCCCGGGGTTCGCCAACGGGCTGGTCGGGCTGCGGGAGGGCGGGCAGCGGCGGATCGACATCCCGGCCGCCCAGGCCTACGGGGCCAACCCGCCGGCCGGCAGCAGCATCCCGCCGAACGCCGACCTGGTGTTCGACGTGACCCTGACCTCGATCAACTCCTGACCCGGAGCCGCCATGCCCGCCGGCCGCGTCGCCACCGTCGCCCCGGTCCCCGAGGACGGGGCGACCGGGAAGGTGGCCGAGGTGTACGCCGACATCCGCCGGACCAAGGGGCTCGACCGGGTCCCGAACTTCTGGCGGGTGTTGGCCACCCACCCCGACCACCTGGAACTCGTCTGGGGCCGGCTCAAGGCCCTGATGCACCCGGAGGCGGTCGGCCGGACCCCCAAGCTCGACCCGCTCACCCGCGAAGCGATCGCCCTGGCGGTGTCGGCCACCAACGGCTGTGCCTACTGCGTCAACTCCCACACCGCCGCCCTGCTGAAGCTCGGGGCCGACCCCGAGACGGTCGGCGAGGTCCTGGCCGTCGCGTCGCTGTTCAACTCCACCAACGCCCTGGCCGACGGCTACCAGGTCGAGCCGGACATCCTACCGCCGGGGTGATATTGCACAGGCAGGAATGCCTGTGCCACCAGCCATCTCGGTTGGTGGCACAGGCAGGAATGCCTGTGTCTCGGCTGTACAATGTCCTCCGGAGGTGCGACTTGGGCCACCTGGCCGGCAAGCGGGTCTTCGTCACCGGCGGGAATGGGTTCCTCGGCCGGCCGGTCGTGGCCGCCCTACGGGACTACGCCCCGGCGGCCGTCGTCGCCCCCCGCAAGGCCGAGTACGACCTGACCGAACAGGCTCACGTCCGGCGGCTGCTGGCCGACCACCGGCCGGAAGTCGTCGTCCACCTGGCGGCGGTCGTCGGCGGGATCGGGGCCAACCGGGAGAACCCCGGCCGGTACTTCTACGACAACGCCGTCATGGGCGTGATGCTCCTGGAAGAAGCCCGGCGGGCGGGGGTGGGCAAGTTCGTCGGCGTCGGGACCATCTGCTCGTACCCGAACCACACCCCGGTGCCGTTCCGCGAGGACGACTTGTGGGCCGGCTACCCGGAGGAGACGAACGCCCCTTACGGGCTGGCCAAGAAGATGCTCCTGGTCCAGGCCCGGGCGTACCGCCAGCAGTACGGCTTCCACGCCGTTACCCTTCTCCCCGTTAACCTGTACGGCCCGGGCGACAACTTCGACCCGGCGAGCAGCCACGTCATCCCGGCCCTGATCCGCAAGTGCGTCGAAGCCCGGGACGCGAACGCCCCCGAGGTGGTCGTCTGGGGTACGGGCTCGGCGTCCCGCGAGTTCCTGTTCGTCCGGGACGCGGCCGAGGGGATCGCCCGGGCGGCCGACCGGTACGACGACCCGGACCCGGTGAACCTCGGCAGCGGCCAGGAGATCACCATCCGGGAGCTGGCCGGGCTGATCGCCGAGGGGTGCGGCTACCGCGGCCGGCTGGCCTGGGACCGGACCAAGCCGGACGGCCAGCCCCGCCGGTGCCTCGACACCTCTCGGGCGAAGGAGCGGTTCGGCTGGGCGGCCACCACGCCCTTCCGCGACGGCCTCGGCGAGACCATCGCCTGGTACGAGCAACACCGGAGCGGATGAAGACTGGCCCGCAGATGACGCAGACGAAACCCGGATCAAGACAATGATTTCTTTCTAATCTGTCTTCCATCTGCGTCGAAGTCTGCGTCATCTGCGGGCCAGTCTTTTCCAGATGCCGCCGTGCCCACCCCCGGGGTGAAGGTCGTTTCGATCATGAACTACCCGCCGGACCCCCGGTTCCGGCGGATGGGCTACGCCTTCCTCGACACGGTCATCACCCACGGCGCCGAGAGCGTCACCCTCTTGTACGAGGACCACCGGCCGGAGGTCGCCCCGGAGCACCGCCGGGCGATCGACATCGAGGTCCGGCACTGCCGCTCGGCGGATGTCGGCCACCCGCACTTCAACCTCCGGTTCAAGCTCCCGAACCTGGCCGCCCTGGACTACCCGTTCTTGTTCCTCGACGCCGACATGGCCGTCCTCTCCCCGCTCGGGCCGCTGTGGGGGCGGCGGCACGACAAGCCGTGGATCGGCGTCGACCACCAGTGGGTGCCGCAGGACCCGCGGACCCACCGCCCGCCGTTCCTGAACTCCGGCCTCCAGCTCGTCGGCGACCCGGCCTTCTACGACCTGGACGCCATCCTGGCGGTGCAGAACGCCGTGGCCCCGCTCTCCCGGGCGGCCGAGTTCAGCAAGGACGAGATGTTCGCCTGCCCGGGGGCGGACCAGGCAGTGTTGTTCCGGTACTTCCGGGCGATCGGCTACGACTACACGCACCCCGAGGTCGGCCCCGAGTGGAATAGCTGTGCCGGCGTGACCGAAATCACCCCGGCCCCGGGCGGCGGGTGGGCCGGCCACACCCGCGGGCTAAGCCCGGATTACCCGGTTCACGTCGTCCACTACTGGAGCCAGTTCAAGCCGTGGGCGGTCGGCTGCCCGCTGTACGCGAGCTACGGGCACATCGGCTAGCACAGGCCGGGAGGCCTGTGCCACCAGGAAACAGGTTTGGTGGCACAGGCCTCCCGGCCTGTGCAGACATTTTCCGCGCGCGCCGCACCGGCGTCCGTCGTCTTAACGGACGGGGGCCGCATGACCGACACCGACACCCTGCTGGCCGGGCGGGCCCGGGACGGCAACCGGGCCGCGTTCGAGGAGCTGGTCCGGCGGACCGCCCGGCTGGTGTACGCGCGGCTCTACCTGGACACCGGTGACCCCCACCGGGCCGAGGACCTGGTCCAGGAGACGTACCTGAAGGCCCTGGCCGGCATCCGCCGGCTGAAGGACCCGGACATCTTCCGGCCGTGGCTGCTGTCGATCGCCCGGAACGTAGCCGCCGACGCCGCCCGCCGGGACACCCGGGTGAAGCGGTCGGCCCCGGTCGGGTCGTTCGCCCTGGTGTCCGACGTGCCGTCGGCCGGGCCGTCACCCGACGAGGCGGCCGACGGGGACGAGCAACGCCGGCTGGTCTTGGCCGCCCTGCGGGCGCTGCCCGAGGAATACCGGGCGCCGCTGACCCTGCGGTACATCGCCGGGGCCGACCCGGCCGCCATCGCCGCCCAGCTCGGCCTCTCCAACGGGTCGGTCCGCGGCTACCTGCACCGCGGGCTAAAACTCCTCCGCGACCGCCTTCCGCCCGAATTCGGGGAATGAACACGGTCCCCACCCCCTGACCCCCTCCCCGCGTCGGGGAGGGGGTCAGGGGGTGGGGTCTACCGGCCTTAACCACCCGATAACCATGTCCGACCCCGCCGCCATCCCCGACCTGCCGGCCGAGTCCGCCCGGCTCGACGCCCGGCTGCTCGACCTGTTCGCCCCCGCCCGCCCGGACGAGGGGCTGGAGGACCGCATGGTCTCCGCCTTGAAGGCCGCCCCGTCCACCAAGCCGGCCGGGTGGGGGCTGCCGCAGAAGCTGCTGGCCACCGCCGCCGGGCTGGCCTTCCTCGGGCTGTTCGGGGCGATCGTCAGCGGCGGCCGGCTACCCCTGCCCGGCGGCGAGGAAATCGCCGGCCTCCCTGGGGGGGGTGTGTTCAACAGCATCATGGGTAAGGGTGAGCCGGTACGGATCATGGAAGTTGGCGGTCTCGACGACTCGGGGTCGACCGGGTCGGACGGCCAAATGGCGAGCGATCTCAGGGCCGCTACTACCGGTATCAACCGGGACCTTCCGGCTGACAGTGCGGCCGGCCGTGGGCCGGGCGGGACCGGGAGTGACGGAATGATGGCGGGAATGAGAGCTCCCCAACCCCGCGGGGCGGCAAAGGGGGGGGCGCCCGCCGACGCCCGCGGCGGGCAGGGCTTCGGCGGGATCGGCGGTGGCCTCGGGGGCGGCGGTCTGGGCGGCCTCGGTGGCGGTGGCCTCGGGGGTGGCGGGCTGGGCGGGATCGGCGGCGGCTTCGCCGGGACCCCGCCGGGCTACGGGGGGATGATGAGCGGCCCGGTGCCGGGGGGCGGCGTGCCGGGCAGCTATACCCAGCCGGGATCGGTGTACGGCGCGTACAACGTTGTCCCGCCACCCGGGCGTCCCGGTGGCCCCGGGGAAGGCGGGGGCGGGAAATCGCTGCCGGACGGCAAGCCGAACCTGCAGTACTTCCAGCCCGACGCCCAGAAGCCGGCTGACGGGGGAAAGGACGCCCAGAACCAGGCCGCCCAGGGCGGCGAGGGCAAGGGCGAGAAGGGGGCGGGCCAGCCTGATGGGGACCCGAGCAATCCCGCCGACGGGCAGAAGGCCGAGCCGAAGGCCGACCCGAAGGGGCCGAAGCCGGCCGCCGACCCCGTCCTGCCGAACACGGCCGAGCCGGGGCCGCAGCCGGTTCGGCGGATCGTCATCCGGTCCGGCGACATCGAATTCGAGGTGGCGTCGTTCGACGGGGCGCTGGCCGCCGTCACCAAGCTGGTCACCGCCATCCCCGGGGCGTTCGTCGGCACCGTCAACAGCGACAAGCTGCCCAACGGCAAGGTCCGGGGCACGGTCGTCGTCCGCTGCCCGCCGGAGGCCCTGGACGGGCTGGTGCTCGACCTCCGCCGCGACCTCGGCAAGGACGGCGGCGAGCTGAAGGGCGTCCGGCTGACCAGCGCCGACATCACCAAGCAGTACACCGACCTCGAAAGCCGGCTGCGGGCCGCCCGGACGATGGAGACGCGGCTGTTGCAGATCATCAAGGAGGGCAAGGGCGAGATCAAACAGTTGCTCGAAGCCGAGCGGGAACTCGGGGTGTGGCGGACGAAGATCGAGGAGGCCGAGGGCGAGCTGCGGTACTACGCCAACCTCGCCAGCCTCAGCACCCTGACGATCACCCTGGCCGAGAAGGAGGCCCGGGCCGCGGCGGGCGTGAGCGAGAGCGAGCGGGTCCAGGCCGGGGTCGAGGTCGAGGACGTGGACAAGGCGTACCAAGCGGTGCTGGCCGCGGTGGTCGAGGCGAAGGGCCGGGTGCTCAAGTCCGAGGTCCGGCAGTTGGCCGCCGGGCAGTACAACGCCACGTTGCAGTTCGAGGTCCCGCCGGAGGCGTCCGGTCCGGTCCGCGACCGGCTCCGGCAGCTCGGCCGGGTGGCCCGGCTGGAGATCGACCGGCTGACCCAGGCCGACGGGGGTGCCCCGATCCCGAAGGACGCCAAGGTCAAGCGGGGCGAGGCGCTGTTCCTGCTGCAACTGTACAACGTCGCCAACATCGCCCCGCGGGAGACGGCCATCCTGAGCGTCGCCGCGGCCGACGTGCCGAAGGCGTACCAGGCCGTCCGGGACGCCCTGGCCAAGGCGTCGGCCCGGGTCATCAACGCCCAACTGAACGAGCAGGACCGGGCGAACGTCAACGCCCAGCTCGACTTCGAGGTCAAGCGGCCGGACGAGCCCGCCGCCCGGGCCGCCCTGGACGCGGCCGGCGAGCTGGTGTCCCGGCAGGTCGGCCGGGCCCCCGAGGGCGACAACGTGACCGACTCCAAGGTCCTGTACCGGGTGACGCTGGTCGCCGCCGACCGGCTGGCCCCGCGGGAGTCGGTCGTCCTCCAGGTCGCCGTCCCGGACGTGGCCAAGGCGTACCAGGCGGTGCGGGACGCGGTCGGCAAGGCCGGCGGGCGGGTGAGCGGCGCCCAGTTGAACGAGCAGGACCGGCAGAACGTCACCGCCGCGCTCGGCTTCGTGGTGGCCCGGGCCGAGGAGGGGGCCGTCCGGGCGGTGCTGGACGCGGCCGGCGAGGTGCTGACCCGGCAGGCGACCCGGGCCGCCGAGGGGGCCGCCGCGACCGACGCCAAGGTGGCGTACAACCTGTCGTTCGTGGCCGTCGGGCAGTTGCGGCCGCGGGAGACGGCGGCCCTGACGGTCGAGGTCCCGGACCCGGACGGGACGGCCGCCGCGTTCGCCGCCCAGGTGGCCGAGGTGGGCGGCCGGCAGTTGGACAACCGGGCCACCCGGGACCCGTCCGGGAAGGTGACGACCCGGCTGGTGTTCGAGGTCCCGCTGGCGGCGGTGGCGGCCGGGCTGGTCGAGCGGTTCAAGGGGGCCGGGCAGGTCCGGGCGCTCACCACCGCCCGCGACCCGCAAGCCCCGGAGGGGAAGTTCGCCACCGCCCGGATCGACGTGACCGTGACCAGCCCGGACCGGATCGTCGGGGCCGACGAGGGGGTGTGGCCGCCGGTCCGCAAGGGGCTGTCGTACAGCCTGGCGGTGCTCTTAACGAGCCTGACGTACGTGGTGTTCGGGCTGTGCGTGGTGCTGCCGTGGGCGCTGATCGGGTTCGTCGGCTACCGGGCCGTCCGGTGGACCACCCGCCCGGCCCCGGAGCCCACGCCCGCCCCGCCGCCGGCCCCGCCCGCCCCGCCGCC
>JAIEQN010000450.1 GCA_019747685.1 Gemmataceae bacterium | reverse complement strand
ATCTTCTTGGCCGACTTGATGGTGTCGGCGTGCTGCAGCTCCTTGAGCCGGCGGATGATGAACGGCTGGAACAGCTCCAGGGCGATCTTCTTCGGCAAGCCGGCCTGGTGGAGCTTCAGCTCCGGCCCGACCACGATGACCGACCGGGCGGAGTAGTCGACCCGCTTGCCGAGCAGGTTCTCCCGGAACCGGCCCTGCTTCCCCTTGATCATGTCGGTCAGGGACTTCAGCGGGCGGTTGCTGCTGCCCAGCACCGGCCGCTTGCACCGGTTGTTGTCGAACAGCGCGTCCACGCTCTGTTGCAGCATCCGCTTCTCGTTGCGGATGATGACCTCGGGGGCGTTCAGGTCGACCAGCTTCTTCAGCCGGTTGTTCCGGTTGATGATCCGCCGGTACAGGTCGTTCAGGTCGCTGGTGGCGAAGTTCCCCGAGTCCAGGAGCACCAGCGGCCGGAGGTCCGGCGGGATGACCGGGATGCACTCCAGGACCATCCACTCGCACTTGTTCGACGAGTCCCGCAGGGCCTCCACGGTCTTGAGCCGCTTGACCAGCTCCTTGACCCGCTGCTTGCTGGCCTTCTCGCCCCGGGCGTTCTCCTTGTCCAGCCGCTCCCGCAGCTCCCGGGACAGGTCGACCAGGTTGAGCTTCTCCAGCAGCTTCTTGACCGCCTCCGCCCCCATGTCCACCTCGAAGGCGTCGCCGTGCTCGGCCCGGGCGGCCTTGTACTCGTCCTCGGTCAGGAGTTGTTTCTCCTTCAGCGGCGTCTGCCCGGGGTCGACGACGACGTAGTCCTGGAAGTAGATGATCTTCTCCAGGCTGGTCGTCTTCATGTCCAAGAGCGTCCCGAGCCGGGACGGCATGGCCTTGAAGAACCAGATGTGGACGACCGGGGCGGCCAGCTCGATGTGGCCCATCCGCTTGCGGCGGACCCGGCTGTGCGTCACCTTGACCCCGCACCGGTCGCAGATCATCCCCTTGTACTTCATCCCGCGGTACTTGCCGCAGGTGCACTCCCAGTCCTTCTCCGGGCCGAAGATGCGCTCGCAGAACAGGCCGTCCTTCTCCGGCCGGTACGTCCGGTAGTTGATCGTCTCCGGCTTCTTGACCTCGCCGAAGCTCCAGGAGCGGATGTCGTGGGGGCTGGCCAGGCTGATCCGGACGGCCCCGAAGTCGTTGATCCGCTCGTAGGTGCTGGTGTCGCTGGCGGCGTTGGCGGCGGCGGTGGACATATCAGGACCCCTTTCGAGCAGGAGTGGTGGTCAGTATCTTCGTGGTTAGCCTGCGGCCGCGACCGGGTCGGGCGTGTCCCACTGGTGGTCGCGGTGGCGGGCCAGGAACGTGCCGGCGTCCAGGTCTAGCAGTCGGACGTAATGGTGTTGGGCCGGGTCAACATCCGGGAAGAACCGGCGGACGTGTTCGACCAACGCCTCCCGCAGTTCCTCGGCCGAACTGACCGCGAACTCGTCGTGTCCGACGATGTACCGCGGCAGGTTGTGGGCCAAGTCGGCCAAGTCGTTGATCTCCTCCCGCAGGTCCGGCTCCCCCGGCGGGCTCGGGTACGTGTAGTACCGGATGCGGACCAGGATGGCGTGCAGCAACTCGCCGATCCGGGCGTTCAGCAGGTCGCGGTCGGTGCGGGTCACGGCGGGTCCTCCGGGTAGCCGGTCACCACCACGTCGAGTAACGGGGTCAGGTACGGCAGGTAACGCGGGGCGAGCGGTGAGACCGTGATCGCCTCGACCGCCGCCCGACCCGCAACAGTCCCCATGAGCCCGACCAGCACGGCGAAGTCGCGGCCACGGTCCCACCGGTCGATCCCCGGCTTGGGCGAGTAGAGCCGTGACAGCGGGACCAGTTCGCGCCGGAGGACGACGCCTTCGTCGTCCATGACCTCCGCGAGGATGCCGGTCAGGCCGGCCTCCCGGGCCGCCACTCCCCGGTGGACCCCCGACACGATTCGGTAGACCGGTTCGGGGGCCGCCGGGGTCATGGGTTACACCCGCTTCTTCTCCAGCTGCATGTTCAGCCCGAGGCCCCGGATCTCGTGGGTCAGCACGTCGAAGCTGGCCGGGGTGCCGGCCTCCAGCGTGTTTTCCCCCTTGACCATCGACTCGTAAATCTTGGTCCGGCCCTCCACGTCGTCGGACTTCACGGTCAGGAGTTCCTGGAGGATGTAGGCCGCCCCGTAGGCCTCCAGGGCCCACACCTCCATCTCGCCGAACCGCTGGCCGCCGAACCGGGCCTTCCCGCCCAGCGGCTGCTGGGTGATGAGGCTGTACGGCCCGGTCGCCCGGGCGTGGACCTTGTCGTCGACCAAGTGGTGCAGCTTGAGCATGTAGATGTACCCGACCGTCACCGGCTGGTCGAACGCCTCCCCGGTCCGGCCGTCGTACAGCACGCTCTTGCCGGTCGGGCTCAGGTCCGCCTCCTCCAGGGCCGACCGGATTTCCTCCTCCGTCGCCCCGTCGAACACCGGGGTGATGGCCTTGAACCCGAGCTTGGCCGCCGCGTACCCGAGGTGCGTCTCCAGGATCTGGCCGACGTTCATCCGGCTCGGCACGCCCAGCGGGTTGAGCAGGATGTCGACCGGGGTGCCGTCCTTGAGGAACGGCATGTCCTCCTCGGGCAGCACCTTCGAGATGACGCCCTTGTTCCCGTGCCGGCCGGCCATCTTGTCCCCGACCGAGATCACCCGCTTGGTGGCGACGTACACCTTCACCATCTGCTGGACGCCGCTGGGTAGCTCGTCGCCCCGCTTGAGGGAGTTCAGCCGCCGCTCCTGCTCGTCGATGAAGAACTGGATCCGCTCCCAGTGCCGGCCGTAAATCTTGTGGGCCTTCTTGTTGTGCTCCGGGCTGCGGATGTCCAGGTTGTCCAGCTTGAACGCCTTGGCCTGGTCGGCGACCGCCTTGTCGTCCTTGTCGCTGCCCAACAGCTTGCCGGTGTTCGGGTCCTTCAGCTCCTTCTTGTCGAGCACGCTACCCAGGGCCTCGACGAACTCCCGGAACTGCTCGGCGATCTTCTTGGAGTAGGTGACGTCGATCTCCTTCTCCTGCCGGGCCAGCTCCTTCCGCTCGTCCTCGGTCATGCTCGCCCGCCGGCTGAACCGGTGGGTGGCGATGACGATCCCCTCGACCCCGGACGGGACCTCCAGGGAGTCGTTCTTCACGTCCTCCCCGGCCCGGCCGAAGATGGCGTGCAGCAGCTTCTCCTCCGGGGTCAGCTCGCTGCGGCTCTTGGGCGACACCTTGCCGACCAGCACGTCGCCCGGGCGGACGTAGGTGCCGATCCGGACGATCCCGGTCTCGTCCAGGTTCCCCAGGGCCTTCGGGGAGACGTTCGGGATGTCCCGGGTGAACTCCTCCCGCCCGAGCTTGGTCTCCCGGATCTCGATGTCGAACTCCTCGATGTGGATCGAGGTGTAGGTGTCGTTCTTGACCAGCCGCTCGCTGATGATGATCGCGTCCTCGAAGTTGTACCCCTCCCAGGACATGAACGCGACCAGGACGTTCCGGCCGAGGGCCAGCTCGCCGTCCCGGGTGGCCGCCCCGTCGGCGAGCGTCTGGTTCTTCTTGACCTTGTCCCCCATCGCCACGATCGGCTTCTGGTTCAGGCAGGTCCGCTCGTTCAGCCCGTGGTACTTCCGCAGGACGTACTCGCGGACGATCTTGTCCTTCTCCTCGATCTTGATCCGCTCGGCGTCGACGTAGGCGACGGTGCCGTCCTCCAGGGCCCGGACCAGCATCCCGGAGTGCTTGGCGACCTCCCGCTCCAGACCCGTCGAGACGAGCGGCGGCTCGGGCACGAGCAGCGGGACCGCCTGCCGCTGCATGTTCGACCCCATGAGGGCCCGGTTGGCGTCGTCGTGCTCCAGGAACGGGATCAGCCCGGCCGAGACGCCGACCATCTGCTTGGGCGACACGTCGATGTACTCGACCTTGTCGGCGGCGATGCTCTGGAGGTCGCCGGCGTACCGGCCGTTCACCCGGTCGGCGCTGATCTTGTCCCCGTCGGTCGGGGTGTCGGCCGGGGCCAGGGTGGCGTTCGCCTCCTCGTCGGCCCGCAGCCGGACCACGTCGTCGGTCAGCTTCTTGTGCCGGACCTTCTTGTACGGGGTGATCAGGAACCCGTACTCGTCGATCTCGGCGTAGATCGACAGCGACGAGATCAGCCCGATGTTCGTCCCCTCGGGGGTCTCGATCGGGCAGATGCGGCCGTAGTGCGAGATGTGGACGTCCCGCACCTCGAACCCGGCCCGCTTGCGGTTCAGCCCGCCCGGCCCGAGGGCCGACAGCCGCCGCTCGTGCGTCAACTGCGCCAGCGGGTTCGTCTGGTCGACGACCTGGCTCAACTCGGAGCGGCCGAAGAAGTACTCGATGGCCGCGCTGACCGACTTCGGGTTGATGAGCGTCCGCGGGCTCATGTCCTGCTGGTCGCGGATGGCCATCCGCTCCTGGACCGTCCGGCGGAGCTTGAGGAACCCCTTGCGGAGCTCGTCGGCGGCCAGCTCGTCGATCGTCCGCAGCCGCCGGTTGCCGAGGTGGTCGATGTCGTCCACCCCGACGCCCGCCTTCTTCTCCCGCAGGTCGAGGACGTACTTGACCGAGTTGACGAAGTCGACGCTCCGCAGCGTCATCTCGGTCTCGGGCACGTCCTGGTTGAACTTCCGGTTGATCCGGAACCGGCCGACCCGCCCGAGCCGGTAGCGGTTGGCGTCCTGGAACTTCTCCCGGAACAGCTCCTTGGCCTTTTCGAGCTGGGCCGGGTTGCCGGGCCGCAGCCGCTGGTAGATCTTCAGCAGCGCCGCCTCGTGGGAGTCGGTCCCGTCCTCGTTGAGCGAGTTCAGGACGACCGGGTCCTTCGGGTACTGGAGGGCCTCCACGGACTGGAGGCCGGAGACCATGACCTTGTCCACCTTCTCGTTGGTAAACGGCTTGCCGGCGTCCAGGTAGACCTCGCCGGTCTCCGGGTCGATCACGTCGTCGACCGCGACCATGGCCGGGATGCTCTGCTCGGCGTCGCCGACCAGCCTGGCCCGGGTCTTGTCGTTGAGCTTGACCGTCTCCGGGGAGTAGAACTCGCGGAGGATGCTGGCGGTCGACCCGTAGGCCGGGTCCATCGCCCGCAGGAGGGTGAGGGCCGAGAACTTGCCGCTCTGGTCGATCCGGACGCCCAGCGTGTCCTTCTTGGACACGTTAATCTCGATCCAGCTCCCCCGCTCCGGGATGATCCGGCAGGAGTGCATGTCCTTGTCGGCCTCCCGGGTGACGACGAAGTCGACCCCGGGGGACCGGTGGAGCTGGCTGACGACGACCCGCTCGGCCCCGTTGATGATGAACTCGCCGCCGCCGATCATGATCGGCATGTCGCCGAGATAAACCTCCTCCTCGACGGCCGTGCCGTCCGACTTCCGCAGCCGCAGCCAGACGCGGAACGGCCGGCCGTAGGTCAGCCGGAGCTGGCGGCACTCGTCCGGGTCGTACCGGGGCTTGCCGAGCTCGTACTTGACGTACTCGAGGGCGATCTTCTTGTCGTAGCTCTCGATCGGGAAGATTTCCTTGAGCACGCCTTCGAGGCCGTGGACATCCCGCTTTTCGATCGGCAGGTCGAGCTGGAGGAACCGGGCGTAGGACCGGGTTTGCACGTCGGTCAGGTCGGGGACGTCGACGGCGTCGCCGAACCGGCCGAAGTTCCGCTCGGCCGTGGGGACGATGACCCGCTGGGCCGGGATGGGCATCGGGGGTGCTCCTTCCCAGAGACGAAGGCACGACGCCTGGTAGCGGCCGCCCCAATGGCGGCCGGCCTTGCGTCGGGTGGGGTGAGGCGTTATCGGGGGAACGACCCGGCGACCGCGTCCGAAGACGCGGCCGCCCACACCCCGCCGGGGGCGGGGGAGGTCGGTCCGAGGGGCGTCATGGTGTAGGGACGGCGAGGAGCAACAGCACGGCGGAGCGAGTGGGTCGCGCGCATTGTCACCACGGCTTCGCGGGTCGGCTCGGTCGGGTCGTTGTGGGCCGGGCGGCGGTCGGTGGCCACGACGATACCGACGGTTTTCCACCGCTACCTGAACATCATACCCGGGCGGGCCGGCAAAGTCGACCCGACCGGGCACTTTTTTTGCAGACTACGTAGCTTCCCGACTAAACTGCCTCTTACCCTTACACCGGCTTGACGGACACCTTGCCGCCGGCGTCCTCCAGCTTCTTCTTGAGGTCCTCGGCGGTCTTCTTGTCGACGCCTTCCTTGATGGCCTTCGGGGCGCCCTCGGCGGTGGCCTTGGCCTCGGCGAGCCCCTGCCCGGTCAGCTCGCGGATGACCTTGATGACGTTGATCTTCTTGGCCGCGTCGACGCTCTCCAGCACCACGTTGAACTCGGTCGCCTCGACCGGCGGGGCGGCCGCGGCCGCAGCACCACCAGCCGCCGGGGCGGCGGCCATCATGACCCCGCCGCCGGCCGGCTCGATCTGGTACTTGTCCTTCAGGTAGTTCTTCAGCTCGACGGCTTGGGCGATGGTCAGCCCGGCGAGCTTGTCGCCCAGTTCCGCGACGGCGCTCATGGATCGGCCCCTTTCAGGTTACGGTGCCGGGTGAAGCGGCCCGGCGACTCGACGTAATAGCTGGCTCGGTTAAAGGCCCGGTCGAAGCTTCGGCCGGGCCTGGTTTCGTGTTGGTGGCACGGGCCTCCCGGCCCGTGCTTGCCTTGCACAGGCCGGGAGGCCCGTGCCACCGGGAAGGTTCACCCGGCGGTCGCCGGGGCGGCGTCGGCGGCCGGTGCGGCCTCGGCCCCCTCCGGCTTCTTCTCCTCGATCGCCTGGAGAATGCCGGCGAGTTGGCTGGCCGGCCCGGTCAGGCACCCGGCCACCTGGCTGCCCGGCCCGAGGACGGCGGCCAGCACCCCGCCGATCGCCTCCAGGCGGGTCGGCAAGGTCTTGGCGACCGACAGCGGGACCGGCTGGCCGTCGGCCACCGCCGTCCGCTCCTTGAACTTGTCCGGGGCCTTCGGGTCCTTCTTCAGGTCGCGGACGATGGTGTCGACGGCGGTGGCCAGGGCCTTGATGCTGTCGGCGCCCCACACCAGCAGGGCCGGCCCGGCCCAGGCGTCGACCGCGACCCCGTTCTCGGTGAACACCTTCCGCATCAGGGTGTTCTTGACGAGCTGGGCCCGGGCCTTCTTCTCCCGCAGCCGCTTGCGGAACTCGAAGTCGGTGGCCGCGTCGACCTTGACCGGCTCCAGGATGACGTAGTCCCGGACCCCCCGGAAGGTGGCCCGCAGGGCGTTCAGCTCCAGCTCCTTGATCTTCTTGCTCATGGTCAATGGTCCACCGTCAATTGTCCACAGTCCACTGCGGCCAACCGCGATTACCCACCCCGCAGTGGACAATGGACGGTTGACAATGGACCAACTAGATCGCCAGCTTGATCCCCGGCGACATGGTGGCCGACAGGGTGACGCCGGTGACGAAGTGGCCCTTGACGGCCGACGGCTTGGCCGCCCGGACCTGGTCGACGAAGGTGGTGACGTTGGCCACCAGCTTGTCGTCGTCGAAGCTCATCTTGCCCACGCCCGCGTGGACCTGGCCGGTCTTGTCCGACCGGTACTCGACCTTCCCGGCCTTGAACTCCCGGACGGCCGCGGCCACGTCCCCGTTGGCCGGGACGACGGTGCCGGCCTTCGGGGTCGGCATCAGCCCCCGCGGCCCGAGGACCTTCCCCAGCCGGGACACCTGGCCCATCATGTCCTGGGTGGCGATGGCCACGTCGAAGTCGAGGAAGCTCTCCTTGGTGATCCGCTCGACCAGGTCGGCCGCCCCGACCACGTCGGCCCCGGCCGCCCGGGCCTGGTCGGCCTTATCGCCCTGGGCGAAGACGGCGATCCGCACGGCCTTGCCGATCCCGTGCGGCAAGGGGATCGCCCCGCGGACCATCTGGTCCGACTGGGTCACGTCGATCCCCAGGCTGATGTGGACCTCGACCGTCTCGTCGAACTTGGCCCGCTTGAGCCGCTTCAGCTCGGCGACCGCCTGCCGCAAGGGGATCGGCCCGGCCTCGCGGAGCTTCTTCTGGATGTTCTTGAGGTGGTTCCGGAGCTTCTTGCCCTTGGGCGGGGCGACGCCCGGCTTCTTCTTCCGCTTCGGCTCGGCGACGGCGGCCTGTGGCTCGGCCGGCTTGCCGGCTTCGGGGGCGGCCGCCGGGGTCGCGGCGGTGGCCGCCCCGCCCTCGGCGG
>JAIEQN010000111.1 GCA_019747685.1 Gemmataceae bacterium | reverse complement strand
CGTTTGGGGTCGGGGGGGGTGCCGCGCGGGGCGCGTGCGCCACGGTCGTTGGGGTAACCCGGGCCGCCCACGCTCCCGGCTCGCCCAAACTGAGACACCACCCGCGGCCCGCCGTTTGCCCCGTGAAATGCCGCCGGCCGGCGGGCGTCGGTCCCTATGAATAGTTGGGATTCACGTCACGTCGGCCTTCGACCGTCCGGTGCCCGATGCCCTCACGTCCGGCCGTCGCGCTGATCGTCGTGTTCTGGGCGGGCACCCTCGGGGCGGCCTTCCACCGCGACATCTGGCCCCGGCTGGCCGCGTCCGGCCCGCCGCCGATCGCCGTCGACCTCGGGGACGAGGCCAGCCAGCTCGTGCCGGTCCGGTGGGACGTGCTGCACGGCGGCCGGAAGGCCGGGCGGCTGATCTCCCGGACGACCTACATCGACGCCGACGACACGTTCGAGTTCAAGCACAAGTACACCGACCTGCGGTTCGACCTGGCCCTGCCGCCGGCCCGGGTGGTGTTCCCGGAGGTCGTGGTGACGACCCGGGTGACCCGGGACGGCCGGCTGCGGGAGCAGGGGTTGACCGGCCAGGCGCGGGTGCAGGTCGCCCGCCGAACCCCGGACGGGGGGACCGAGTACGACACGCTGGGTGAGGCCGACGCCCGGGTCGAAGGGCGGGTCGAGGGCGGTTCCCTGACCGGCCACGGCGACCTGGACGGCCGGCTCGGGGGCGAGCGGTTCGCCGTCCGCCAGCCGGTCGGCCCGGCCCCGGTCCCGGACGGGCAGGCGCTCGGGCCGCTCCAGCCGGTGAACCGGCTGGGCAACGTCCGCCCGGGCCAGCGGTGGACGGTCCGGGAGGTCGACCCGCTCGGGGAGGCGCTGGCGATCCTCCTGCGGGAGCAGGGGCGGAAGTACGGGGTGGCCCTGCCGGAGCCGAAGCGGGAGCCGCTGATTGCTACCGTGGCCGACGACCGACAGGCCCCGCCCGGGCGGGACGACCCGTGCTGGGTGATCGAGTACCGGGAGGGCGGCGAGGTGCGGGCGAAGACGTGGGTGCGGGCGGCCGACGGCAAGGTCCTCCGGCAGGAGGCGTTCGGGATGGGCGAGTCGGTGGCGCTGGTGCGGGACGAGTGATGGACGGGACGAAGCAAGACCGACCCCTCCCCCCGGCCCCCTCCCCTAAGACGGGAGGGGGAGAAAGACCCGAGCCGGGTGGTCCGGCCCACCCCCCCGCGGGGAGGGGGATAGGGGGTTGGGTCGTTTTCCGACTCCCCCTCCCGTCTTAGGGGAGGGGGCCGGGGGGAGGGGTTTCCGGGGCATCCGACATGATCGACATCGTCGAAGTCACCAAACGCTACGGGCCGAAGGTGGCGGTGCAGGACCTGTCCCTGCACGTCCCGGCCGGCGAGCTGTTCGCCTTCCTCGGCCCGAACGGGGCCGGGAAGACGACCACCATCAAGATGCTCTGCGGGCTGCTCTTCCCCTCGTCCGGGACCGTCTCGGTCGGCGGGTTCGACCTGGCTGCCCGGGGCGACCAAGCCCGGGCACTCATCGCCTACGTCCCGGACCAGCCGTTCCTGTACGAGAAGCTGACCGGCCGCGAGTTCCTGCAGTTCACCGCCGACCTGTACGCCCTCCCGCCCGACCGCGCCCGGGACAAGATCGCCGAGGTGATCGACCTGTTCCACCTGGACGAGTTCGTGGACGACCTGACCGAGCGGTACTCCCACGGGATGCGGCAGCGGACCGTCTTCGCCGCCGCCTTGGTCCACGACCCGCGGCTGTTGATCGCCGACGAGCCGACCGTCGGTCTCGACCCGAAGAGCATCCGGGAGCTGAAGACGCTGTTGCGGAAGCTGGCCTCCGGCGGGATGACGATCTTCCTGTCCACCCACACCCTGGACATCGCCGAGGAGCTGGCCGACCGGATCGGGATCATCGACCGCGGCCGGCTGATCGGGTGCGGGACGATGGACGACCTCCGCCGCCAGGCCAGCCGGGACGGCACCCTGGAGGACCTGTTCATGGCGATCACGGAGGAAGCCGCGGCCGAGGCGGCGGTCACCGCGGAAGCGAAACCGTAGCCGCAGATGGGCGCAGACAGCGCGGATTCAAAACCGTCTTTGTCTGATCTGCGTTCATCTGCGTCGATCCGCGGCCCCTCTTCTCCGAGGCCGAGTATGGGCGTCTCGCTGCCGCCGGTCGCCGACCAGCCGCGGGTGTTCCGCCGGCTCCGGGTGGGCCTGGCCCGGAACGGGCTGCGGGTCGCCCTGGAGAGCGGCCGGCTCCGGTTCCTGAGCATGATCGCCACCAGCCTCGTCGTGGCCGCCTTCACCGGGGCGGTGAGCTGGTACCTGTTCCGCCAGCTCGCGGTCAACAACATCCCGTTCAAGGGGGCGATCGTCGGCGGGCTGTTCGACCTCCTGTTCTTCACCCTCGGCGGGATGCTGGTCTTCTCGACCGGCATCATCCTGTACGCGAGCCTTTACACCGCCCCGGAGGCGCGCTACCTTCTGACAACGCCGGCCCGGGCCGACCACATCTTCGCCACCAAATTCCAGGGGGCCGTCGCCTTCAGCTCGTGGGCGTTCGTCGTCCTCGGGGTGCCGATCTTTTTGGCCTACGGGCTGACCGCCGGCGTCCCGTGGTACTTCTACGCTCTCCTGCCGGTGTTCCTCCTCGGCTACGTCCTCCTTCCCGGGTCGGTCTCCGCGGCCCTGTGCCTCCTGCTCGTCCGGTACATGCCCCGCAACCGCCGGCAGTTCCTCTTGCTCGTCACGCTGGCGGCGGTGCTGCTGGCCGGCGTCTGGCTGGCCCGGGTCGGGATGTCGATCCGCAAGTCGATCCAGACCCAGGGCCGCGAGCTGGACGACCTGATCGGCCAGTTCGACCTGGTCCGCAGCGGGCTGGCCCCGAGCCACTGGATGACCCGGGGCGTCCTGGCCGCGGCCCGCGGCGACCTGCCCGGGGCGGCCCTGCCGCTGGCCCTGGTCTGGTCGAACGGCCTCTTGGTCTACGTCGGGGCGGCGGCCCTGGCCCGGCGGCTGTACCGCCCGGGGTTCGACCGCATGTCCGGCCTCGGGCGGGGGAAGAAGCTGTACGGGACCAGCCCGCTCGACCGGGCGATGGAGTTCCTCGTCGGCTACCTCGACCGCCCGACCCGGGTACTCGTGGTCAAGGACTTCCGCACCTTCCGCCGGGACCCGACTCAGTGGGGCCTGTTGATCCTGTTCGGGGTCCTCATGCTGATCGGGGCGTCGAACTTCCGGGGCATCTACCAGGGCGGGTTCGCGGTCATGGACCGGTACGCCATCAGCCTGATGAACCTGTGCGGCACCGCGGTCCTCTTGTGCGCGGGGCTGAGCCGGTTCATCTACCCGCTCATCAGCCTGGAGGGCCGGAAGTTCTGGATTCTCGGCCTGACACCGGTGAGCCGCGACCAAATCCTGTGGGGGAAGTTCGCGTTCGCGGCGACCGGGTCGCTCCTCATCGCCGAGGGGCTGATCCTGTTCACCGACCTCTTGATCGGCCTGCCGCCGGAGGGCCTGGCCATCCACGCCCTGACGCTGGCGGTGGTCGCCCTCGGCCTGAGCGGGCTGAACGTCGGGCTGGGGGCCTGCCTGCCGAACTTCAAGGAGACCGACCCGTCGAAGATCGTGGTGGGGTTCGGCGGCACCGTGAACATGGTGGCCGGGCTTGGTTTCGTGGTGGTGGTGATCGCCCTGATGGTGGTGCCGTTCCACGCCGCCCAACTCGCCCGCGGCGCGTCGAACCGGCCGGACGCGGCCGTGTCGCCGTGGGTGTTCGCCGGCCTCCCGGTCGGGCTGGTGTTGGGGGCGGCGGCGGTGGTGCTGCCCTTGCGGGCCGGGGCCCGGTCGCTGCGGGCGGTGGAATTCTGACCCGGCCGCACCGTCCGGCCGGGACGGAGTGTTCGCGCCGGGCCGTACCGGACTGACGTAGCGGCCGGCCGCCCGCCCGGGGTAAGGTGCAAGGTGGGGGCTTCGGCATCGAAGTTCCTACCGGTCCCACGGACGTGGACCTCTCCCCCGCACGGACGCGGCACGTCCGGTCCCACTTCCTCGGAGGGCACCCCAATGCCCCTCGTCCGCACGGCCGCCCGGGCCGCCCCGTTCGTCCTCCTCGCCGGCCTCGTGTTCGCCCCGGCTCACGGGTCGTCGGCCCCGGTCGGCCAGCAAGCCGCCAAGCCCGCCGCCCCGGCCGAGGTCGAGGCCGTCTGCCTGGACGGCAGCGTCCTCAAGCTGAAGGTCCTCGACGACAAGCTGGAACTCGTCACCCGGTACGGATCGTTGCAAGTGCCGGTCGCCGACGTGCGGCGGGTGGAGCTGGCCACCCGCATCCCGCCCGACGTGGCCGAGCGGGTGACGCTGCTGATCGGCAACCTCGGCCACCCCGACTTCGACGCCCGGGAGAAGGCCACGGCCGAGCTGAGGGGCTACCGGGAGCGGGCATACTTCCCCTTGTTAAAGGCGGTCAAGCACCCGGACCCGGAGGTCGGCCGGCGGGCCGACGAGTCGGTCCGGTTCATCCAGCAGAGCGTGCCGGCGTCGGCCCTGGAGTCGCGGGACCAGGACGTGATCCACACCGACGACATGAGGCTGACCGGGCGGCTGAGTGCGGCCGGGCTGCGGGTGGTGTCGGCCCAGTTCGGCGAGCAGACGCTCCGGCTGGCGGACGTGCGGACCCTGCGGGCGGCCGGGAGCGGGGGCGAGGACGCGGCGACGGCGTCGGCCGCCCCGCCGCACCTGGTGGCGTACCAGGGGCAGTTCGGCAAGGAGCTGGTGTTCACCGTCACCGGGGTGACGCCGAACGGCCAGCCGGCGGCCGTCTGGGGGACCGGGCAGTACACGCTCGACTCGGCCCTGGCGGCGGCGGCGGTCCATTCGGGGACGTTGCGGCCGGGCCAGGCCGGGGTGGTCCGGGTGCGGGTCGTGGCGTCCCCGCCGCAGTTCGTCGGCAGCACCCAGAACGGGCTGACCTCGACCCACTACGGCCCGTACCAGGGCGGGGCCTACGAGTTCGTCCGCCGCTAAAACGGACCGGGCGATGCGGACCAGGGGCTCGCGCCCCTGGTCGGGTTTACCCCGGAGGCCCGCGGCCGATGCTCGAAGTCGCCGACGCCCTGGCCGAAGTCCTGGCCCGCTGCCGGCCGATCACGGACCGCACCGGCCTCGGCTTCGGTACGACCGGGTACGTGCTCGCCGCCGACGTCCTCGCCGACCTGGATTCCCCGGCGTGGGACAAGTCGTTGCGGGACGGGTACGCGGTCCGGTCGGCCGATGCCGGCGACCGGCGGGTCGTCGAACAGATCGCCGCCGGGTCGGTGCCGGCGAAGGTGGTCGGGGACGGGGAGTGCGCCCGCATCTTCACCGGCGCCCCGATCCCGGACGGGGCCGACGCGGTGGTGATGCAGGAGGATGCTGGGGTCCTTGCCGACGGACGGGTCCGCATCAACGGACCGATCCGGCCGGGGCAGTGGGTGTTCCCCCGCGGGGCCGAGATGCGGGCCGGGGAGGTGGTGGCCCCGGCGGGAACGGTCATCACCCCGGCCGGGGTCGGGCTGTTGGCGGCGGTCGGGTGCATCGACGTCCCGGTTTTCTACCGGCCGTGGGTGTCGGTGCTGGCGACCGGGAGCGAGTTGGTCGACTGCGGCCTGACCCCCGGCCCGGGTCAGATCCGCAACACGAACGAGCCGATGCTGGAGGCCCAGGTCGCGTCGGCCGGCGGGGTGCCGACGACCGTGATCCCCGCCGGTGACGACCTCCCCGGCCTCCGGCGGGCGGTCGAGTCCGCCCTGAGCACCCAGGTCGTGATCCTCTCCGGTGGGGTGTCGGTCGGGGACTACGACCTCGTGCCGCAGGTGCTGGCCGAACTCGGGGTCGAGATTCATTTCCGCCAGGTGCGGATGAAGCCGGGCAAGCCGCTCCTGTTCGGGACGAAGGGCGACACCCTCGTCTTCGGCCTGCCGGGCAACCCGGTCGGCGCGTTCGTGTGCTTCGAGCTGTTCGTCCGCCCGGCCCTGCGGAAGCTCGCCGGCCACGCCGACCCCGGCCCGCGGACGGTCCGGCTGCCGCTGGCGGTCGCCGTGGCCGAGGTGAACGACCGGCCGACCTACCGCCCGGCCAAGCTCGAAGTCGCCGACGTGGGCTGGGAGGTCCGCCCGCTGCCGTGGGGCGGCGCCCCGGACCTGCGGTCGCTGCTGACCGCCGACGCCCTGGTGGTGCTGCCGGCCGCCGACGCCCGGTACGACCGGGGCACCCCGGTGCCGGTGGTGTTGCTGGGTTAAGACCGGCCCGCTGATGACGCAGACATCGGCGCAGATGAAATCGGATCGGAACAAATGATTTGATTTGATCCGGCCTCATCTGCGCCGAAGTCTGCGTCATCAGCGGGCCAGTGTTTGTCAAGGACATCGCCTGTGAAGCCTCGCGTGTTCCTGCCGGCCATCCTGTCCGGGCTGCTCCTGTGGGCGGCCTTCTTCCCGCTCGACCTCGGGCCGGTCGGGTTCGTCGCCCTCGTCCCGTGGCTGACCCTGGTGCGGGCACCAACGTCGGCCCGGCGACGGTATCTGGCGGCCTACGTCGGCGGGCTGGCGTTCTTCGTCCCGGCCCTGAACTGGCTCCGGGTGGCCCACCCGATGATGTGGTACTCCTGGGCCTTCCTCGCCCTGATGTGCCCGTGCTACTGGGCACTCGGGCTGTGGCTGATCCGCCGGCTCGACCGCACCCGCGTTCCGCTGGCGGTGTCGGTGCCGGCCGTGTGGGTCGCCCTGGAGTACACCCGGGCCCACTTCCCGACCGGGTTCCCGTTCATGGCCCACGTCGGGATGTACCAGATGATCGGCTTCGGGTGGTACTTCCTCGGCTACACCCAACACGCCTTCCTGCCGCTCATCCAGGTGGCCGACCTCGGCGGGGTGTACGCCGTGTCGGCGGTCGTCGGGGCGGTCAACGGGCTGCTGGCCGACTGGGTCATGCGGTCGCGGGTGGTGCAGGGATGGTTAGGGTGGGGCGGGTTGGCGAGCCGGGAGCGTGAGCGACCGGAGGACCGACCTCCGGTCGCTCACGCTCCCGGCTCGCCCGCGGGGGGGCGGGGTCCGGTCATCTCCACCGCCGCCGTCGCCGTCGCGTTCGTCGCCGCACTCGGGTACGGGTTCGTCCGCCTGCACCACCAGCCGTTCGACCCCGGGCCGCGGGTGGCCGCCCTCCAGGGGAGCGTCCCCCAGGGGGAGAAGAACCGCGGCGGCGACTTCCTGTTCCAGACCTACTTCGGCCTGCACCGCGAGGCCGTCGCCGGGCAGCCCAAGCCGGACCTGGTCGTCTGGCCGGAGACGTGCTGCCCGGCCGACTGGTTCGACGTCGCCCCGGACACCGACCCGGACGTTCTCCCGGAGGGGTTCAAGGCCGGCCTGGTCCAGACCCACAAGAACTTCAACCGGGACTGGGACCCGCCGGCCCTGTTCGGCCTGACCAGCCTCGTCTGGGAGGGCGACCGGGCGTGGAAGTACAACTCGGCCGTCCTGGTCCACGACGACGGGGCGTACGGCGGCCGGTACGACAAGATGCACCTCGTCCCGTTCGGCGAGTACGTCCCGCTGCGGGAGACGTTCCCGTGGCTGCGGGCGTTCACCCCGTACGAGGGCGACTACTCGTGCCGGCCGGGGGAGAGCTGGACCCGGTTCCGGGTGCCGGCCGGCGGCCGGGCCTACCGGTTCGGCTGCCTGATCTGCTACGAGGACTCGGACCCGGACCTGGCCCGGCGGTACGTCACCGGCCCGGACCCGGTGCATTTCCTGGTCAACATCTCGAACGACGGCTGGTTCGACGGGACCGAGGAACACGAGCAGCACCTGGCGATTTGCCGGGTCCGGGCGGTCGAGGCCCGGCGGGCGGTCGTCCGGGCGGTGAACATGGGCATCTCCGGGGTGATCGACGGCGACGGCCGGGTGGTCGCCCTGCCGGCCGACTCGTGGGGCGCGTCGAAGAAGGTGGAGGCGGTGGTGTCGGCCGATGTGCCGCTCGACTACCGCGAATCGCCCTACGCCCGGTTCGGCGACTGGCTGCCGGCCGCCTGCTGGGGGCTGATCCTGGTCGGCTTGGCCTTCGGCCGGAGGCGGGCCGCGGCGTAGGGCGGGTCGAGCCGGTCCGCCAGGACCGGCGAGGCCTGCCGAACGCACCCCCGGCAGGCCTCGCCGGTCCTGG
>JAIEQN010000205.1 GCA_019747685.1 Gemmataceae bacterium | reverse complement strand
GCGGGCGGTGGCCGAGGCCGCCCGGCTGGCCCGCACCCGGCCGGCCGCCGCCGCGGCCGCCCCCGACCTGCTCGACTCCTGGCTGTCGTGAGCCGGCGACCCGGGGCTGTCGCCCCGGGCTCTGTTGTGTCGGGCTTTCAGCCCTCCGGACACCGGCTCGGAGGCCCGAAGGGCCGAGACAACGTAGCCCGGGGCGACAGCCCCG
Source organism: Gemmataceae bacterium (assembly GCA_019747685.1). GTDB lineage: Bacteria > Planctomycetota > Planctomycetia > Gemmatales > Gemmataceae > Urbifossiella. The sequence goes on along the minus strand of JAIEQN010000205.1, from coordinate 7,984 downwards.
GGTCCGAAGGCTGAACACTCAACACTCAACACTACTCCAGCCGCCACCGGGCCACGTTCTGGAAGAGCACCGACTGGTTCAGGAGGGCCGGCGGGGCCGGGTCGGGGCCGTCGTCCAGGTACACCTCCAGCCCGGCGTGGACCAGCATGTGCCGGTCCGTCTGCCACAGCGGGATGAACGGGACGCACTGGTTGAAGGCGTCGTGGATCCGCCGGGCCCGGGGGAGCAACTCCTTCTCGAAGTCCCGGTGCTCCAACAGGGCGGTCAGGTCGGCCACCAGCTCCCGGTCCTCCTTGTCCGGGTCGGCCTGGGCCGACCCGAACCCGGTCCAGTTCCGCCCGCCCCGGCCGGCCGCGGCCGGGTCGAGGAAGGCGGCCAGCCCGAACGGGTACCAGTCGTCCGGGTACTCGAGCGGGACGTAGGCCAGGTCGTACAGGTGCTCCTCCTCGACGTGCTGGAACAGCAGCCGGCGGGGGGTCGGGGTCGGGGTCAGGGCGAACGGCTGGCCGTCCGGGGTGGCCAGCCCGAGGGCGGCGACCTGCTGGGCCAGCTTGCCGCAGGCGGCCGCCGCCAGCGGGTCGTCCTCGGGGTAGGCGAGGGCGAACTTGCCGACCGCCCCGGGGGACCGGAGGTACTCCTGGAGCTTGGACACCCCGAGGGTCCGGTTGTTGAACGCCGGGACGGGCAGCCCGGCGGTGTTCTTCGGGGTCGCCCACGACTGCGGCGGGTACGGCCCGGTCAGGGCCGCCACGAACCGCTGGTGCTCCGCCGGGGCGTACCGGTACACCTCCCGGACGACCGTGTCCCGGTCGAGGACCTGGGCCAGCCCCTGCCGGAGCAGCTTGTTCCGCAGCGGCGGCCGGCGGTGGTTGACGGCCAGGATGTGGACCCGCCGGTTGGTCTGAGCGGTCACGATCTGGGCCTTCCCGCCGAACTCGGTCAGTTGCCCCTTGCGGACCCGGTCCATCTCGGCCGGGGTCAGGTCCGGGAGGACGTGCAGCCGGCCGGCCCGGAACTCGCCGACCAGGTCGTAGGTCTTCGGCACCTCGAACACGGTGACCTCGCGGACCAGCGGCAGCTTGGCCCGGTCCCGGGACCGGCCGTAGGACGGGTTGGCCTCGAGCTGGAGCTGGCGGCCGCCGGCGGCGCTGTCGGCCGACGCCGGCCGGAGCCGGTACGGCCCGGTCCCGAACGGGCGGGCGGCGAACTCCGGGTCGTCCACCCGCTTGTCCCGCTGGGTCAGCCACCGGCCGGGCAGGAGCTTGAAGGTGAGCAGGGCCCGGGGGTCGGGGTGGCCGTGCCGGAACTTGACCCCGACGGACCCGCCGCCGCCGGGGGCCGGCAGGTCGTCCAGCCACGGCAGCCCGGCCGACACCCAGGCGTCCGACTTGCCGCGGAGGAGCCGGACGGTGTCCACCACGTCGGCGGTGTCGAACCCGTCCGGGTCGGCCGGCCCCTTGGCGAACTGCCGCAGGAGCAGGTCCCGGCCGCCGGGGACGACCAGCGGCGGGGCCTGGGCGGCGGACGGGACGTACCGGGCGGCGACCGCCCGGTCCGCGCCGACCCGGTCCGGGACCTCCTCCAGCAGCCCCTGGAAGAGCAGCTCGACCACGTGCCGCTCGCTGTCCAGCCGGGCGGTGGCCGGGGACAGCCGCTCGGGGAACTGCCGGGCCCCGACGTACAGGACCGGGGAGGCCGACCCGATTTCCCGCTGGAGTTCCCGCAGCCCGGGCACGGTCGGGTCGAGGTCGGCCGCCCGGTCGAGCTCGTTCCGGGCCTCGGCCAGGTTCCCGTCGGCCTTGTGCCGGGCGGCCCGGTCGTACAGCCGGACGGCCTCGGCCGACAGCTCCTTGCGGAGCCGCCGGACCGAGTCCCCCCCGGCCCCGGGGAAGGCGGACTCCAGGCCGTCCAGCAGCTCCCGGGCCCGGGCCTTGTCGGCGTGGACGCCGGACTTCATCAGCGGCTCGGCCGCGGCCACCCGGGCGACGGCCACCTCCTTCTTGACCCCCTCGTCCTTCGGGTACGCCTCGACCAGCGAGTTCCCGGCCTCCAGGGCCTGCGGCCAGTCCTGGGCGGCGACCGCCCGCTGGAGCCGGCGGAGCCGGGCGTCCTTCAGCCGGTCGGCCAGCGGCCCCCGGGTCTGCTCCCACCCCTTCCCCTGGCGGAGGCCCTTCCCCTTGGCGTAGTCGTGGAACCGGAGGGCGGCGGCCAAGAGCCGCTCGGCGGCCGCCGCCCGGGCATCGGGGGTCACCCCGCCGGCGGCCGACGTGTCCTTGAGCAGCCGGTCCGCCTCGGCGGCGGCCAGGTCCTCGTAGTGGTCGATCTGCTTGACCTCGGCCCCCTTCACCCCGCGGGTCTCGCCGGGCTGGCCCTTGGGACCCAGCACCGTGACCTGGAACTCACTGCCGCGGTAGCCCGGGTCGGTCCGGTGCGGCGGCAGCGGCTTGACCCGCAGCACCTCGCCCTTGGTCAGGGTCACTTGGTCGAACGGGACGGCGAACCGGGTGAACACCTCCTTGAGGGCGGCCGGGGCGCCCTCGGCCGCCTTCGCCAGCTCGTCCAGCCGGGCGTCCGGCGCGGAGGCGGCCCCCTTCGGGGCCGGCTCGTCCGGGTCGACCACCACGATCTTCTTCTTGGCCGTCCCCTTCCCCTCCTCCTCGGGCGGCAGCTTCTTCTTGGCCTTCGGGGCCTCCTCTTCCTCCGGCGGCTGGGCGGCCAGCCCGACCAGCCCGGCGGTCAGGGTGAAGAGGGCGAGGGCGGCGAAGAGGCGGAACCGGTGCCGGTCGGGCGGGGGGACGGCCATGACGGGAAATCCTCGGCGATGCGGAACCACGGCGGCGGGGCGGGGTTCATCATACCATGCCGGTGCCCGGCGGGGCCACCGCCCGGCCGGGCGGGCCGGATGATAGCCCGGTGAGTGTCCGGCCGGGCCGGTGGCCCGGGACTCATCCGGTGCGTTCAATGCGAGTAGCCCGGGGCCCGAAGCCCGGGTCGGACAACCCCGAGGAGTCGTTCCCATGCGGAAGGCGTTGCTGGCGGTCGGGTGCCTGCTGTTCGTGGTCGGGCTGGTGGTCGCGGCCGACACCGTCACCCTGGTCAAGTACGACAAGGACGCCAAGGAGGTGACGGTCAAGGACGACAAGGATAAGGAGCACACCTACAAGCTGACCGACAAGACGAAGGTCGTCCGCCCGGGCAAGGACGGGACCAAGCGGGAGGGGAAGCTGGAGGAGTTCGAGAAGATGCTGGCGGACGAAAAGAACGCCGGGAAGATGAAGTTCGACATCGAGGTGAAGGACGGGAAGATTACCGAGGTCACGACCAAGCGGGGCGGCGGGAAGAAGGACAAGGACAAGACGGACAAGAACTGACCTCCTGCCGCACAGGCCGGGAGGCCTATGCCACCAGACGGTAGGTTCTGGTGGCACAGGCCTCCCGGCCTGTGCGGGTTCCAGTTGCGGGCGGTTGACCGCGGGGATACGATTCCTTCCAGTCGCTCACCCGCGTCCGCCGGCGAAATCAATGGCCCGGAAAGACCCGAAGGCCCAGAAGTCCCAGATCGTGGCCTTCAAGGTGGAGGAGGAACTGGCCGCCTTCCTCGACAACCTGCCGAACAAGAGCGAGTTCATCCGCAAGGCGATCCTGGCCCAGTTCGGGATGACCTGCCCGCTCTGCACCGGCAGCGGGGTCGTCCCCCGGGGCGTCCACGACCACTACAAGCCGGTGATCGCCGAGCGGAACGCCCGGCCGTGCGAAAAGTGCAAGGCCGCGGTGCCCTTCCCCACTTCGGTCGAGGCCGTCCCGCCGGCCGACAAGAAGCGGCTCGAACAGTTCCTCCACGGCGGCCCGCTGTACTGCCCGAAGTGTTACCCGACCATCCCCCCGTGCGACGACTGCGGCTGGCACGTGGCGATGGAGCGGGTGGCCGAGCACTTCAAAAAGGTCCATACCCATAGCTAGCTGCACAGGCCGGGAGGCCTGTGCCACCGTCTGCCTCGGTGGCACAGGCCTCCCGGCCTGTGGCGTTAAAACTGGTCCAGCCAGAAATGGCTGCCGCGGTAGTACTTCATCGGGCTGAACAGCTCGTACCGCCAGCCCGGCTCGAGGAACGGCGGGTACGCCTGGTAGGCCGGCGGGCGGACGTACGGGTGGCCCTTCGGCTCCGGCCACTGGGGGCTGTTCGCCGGCCAGTAGCTGTGCGGGAAGTAGTGGTACGGGTAGTAGTGGAACTGGGTCAGGGGCGGGTCGGCGGCGGTCGCCCGCGACTCGGACCCGGCCCACAGCCCGACGGCGAGGGCGAGCGGGAGCACCTTCCGGAGCATGGTCGATCTCCTTCCGACAGCGGCCGGGGAGCCCGGCGGACATCCTGTCCCGCAACAGTACCCGACGGACCCGGCCGGCGGCGGCCGGACCGCTCGTCCGGCGGCGGAAATCGTAAACCAACCTGCGGACGGTGCCGCGCCGGGCGGACGCCCGACGTAAACCGATTGCCACCCCCGCCGGGGGGCTGATGACCCCCGCCCGCCCGGAATGGCTCAAGTCATGCCCGACCCCGCCGACGTGTACGACAGCCCGCTGATCGGCCGGTATGCGTCCCGCGAGATGGCCGAGCGGTGGGGGCCGCTGCGGAAGTTCCGCACCTGGCGGCGGCTGTGGCTGGCCCTGGCCGAGGCCGAGGCCGAACTCGGGCTGACCGCCGACGACGGCGTGTCGCCCCGCATCCGGCCGGGGCAACTGGCCGAGCTGCGGGCCCACCTCGACGACGTGGACCTGACCCGGGCCGCCGAACACGAGCGGCGGCTCCGGCACGACGTGATGGCACACATCCACGCCCTCGGGGACGTGGCCCCGGGGGTCAAGGACGTGGTCCACCTCGGGGCCACGTCCTGCTACGTCACCGACAACGCCGACCTGATCCTGATGCGCGAAAGCCTCGGGCAGGCGTGCGACACCCTGGCCGCGGTGGTCGACGCCCTGGCCCGGTTCGCGGAGCGATGGAAGGACGAGCCGACGCTCGGGTTCACCCACTTCCAGCCGGCCCAGCTCACCACCGTCGGCAAGCGGGCCTGCCTGTGGCTTTATGACCTCGTCATCGACCTGAACGAGTTGGAACGCCGGCGGGACGGGCTGCCGTTCCGCGGGGCGAAGGGGACGACCGGCACCCAGGCCAGCTTCCTCGCCCTGTTCCGCGGCGACCACGCCAAAGTCAAGCAACTCGACCGGCTGGTGGCCGAGAAGATGGGCTTCGGCCACCTCTTCCCCGTCACCGGCCAGACGTACACGCGGAAGATCGACACGCAGGTGCTGGATGCCCTCAGCGGGCTCGGGCAGTCGGCCCACAAGTGGGGCAACGACCTGCGTCTGTTGGCCCACCGGCAGGAGGTGGACGAGCCGTTCGAGGCCGAGCAGGTCGGGTCGAGCGCAATGGCGTACAAGCGGAACCCGATGCGGGCCGAGCGGATGTGTTCGCTGGCCCGGTACGTCATGGGCCTGCCAGCGATGGCCGCGAACACGGCCGCGACCCAGTGGTTCGAGCGGACCCTGGACGACAGCGCGGCCCGGCGGCTGTACATTCCGCAGGCGTTCCTGGCGGCCGACGCGGTGTTGCGGATCGCCCTGAACCTGGCGAACGGGCTGGTGGTCAACCGGCCGGTGATCGCCCGGAACGCGCGGGACTACCTGCCGTACATGGCGACCGAGAACCTGATGATGGCGGCCGTGCGGGCCGGGGCCGACCGGCAGGAGGCCCACGAGGTCATCCGCCGGCACAGCCACGAGGTGACGGCCCGGGTGAAGGCCGGCGACGGCTCGGCGGCCGAGCTGTTCGACCAGCTCAAGGCCGACCCGGCGTTCGCGGGTGTGGACTTCGACGCCGCCCTCGACCCACGGGCCTTCGTCGGCCGGGCGCCGGAGCAGGTGGCCGAGTTCCTGGCGGACGAGATCGAGCCGATCCGGAAGCGGTACGCCGGCAAGCTCGGTGTGACGGCCGAGCTGCGGGTGTGACGGCTACGGCAGAAGGTCATCGACCGGGATCGTTCCGACCGTCACGCCGTCGAGAACGACCGGAACTGCATCGCCGGGCTTGTAGATCGTCGTGGCCGCGTAGGTCGGGTCGGGAACCGGTCCGGACGGCTGCTCGTAGACCTCGACTTGGTTGTCGACGACGTTGACCACCCAGTACGTCGCCAACCCGGCCCGGGCGTAGACCCTGGTTTTGTCCTCGCGGTCGTAGTCCAGACTGCTGTTCGAGACTTCGGCGATTAGGCCGATGTCGCCCGGGCCGGGGTGCCGCTTCAGGTAGCTCCGCTCGTCGCCCCGGGCGAGCACGAAGTCGGGCTCGGGCTCACTCGGCGGCAAGGTCGCGGCCGACTGGATGCGGCCACACCACCCGGGCGGGGCGAGTCGGAGGACGGCGCGGTTGACGAGTTGGATGGTGCCGTCGTGTACCGGGTCGTGCGGCATCTTTTCCACCAGGCAGCCGTCGATCAACTCGATGGGGTCGTTCTCGGTCAACACCCCGAGCTCGATCAGCTTGTGATACTCGGCCAGGGTGAACATCCGGAACCCCGCAACGGTGGCTTTGATCGGCCCGCCCACGAGTGTCATCGGCATCGGAACGACCTCCCTGGTTTGTTCTACCACGCCGGCCGAACCGGTCGCAATCACAGCCGCCAACGAACGCGGGGGGCCGAAGCCCCCCGTGCCGCACACAGGCCGGGAGGCCTGTGCCACCAATGACGGGGGGTTGACACCCCCGCTCACCTCACAGTCGGTTGCTGTACCGCCGGCGGGGCTTACCCAGGACCGGCTTCTTCTCGGTCGGGGCGGCCGGCTTGTCCTCGTCGGCGACCTCGCCCGCGGCGACGCCGAGCTTACCACCCTTCACGTCCTCCTCGTCCACGCCCCAGCCGGAGTCGTCCCGGAGCTTGGCCACCTGCACCGCCGGGTCGGTCGGCACGAACGCCGGCCGGGTCACCGACGACACCCGCTTCGACGTGTACCAGTCGCCCGGGACCGAGTCCGCCTCGATCAGCTTGTTGATCATCACCTCGATCTCGGTCAGCAGCCCGCCCTGCTCCGGGGTCACGAACGAGATGGCGATCCCGTCCCGGCCGATCCGCCCGGTCCGGCCGATCCGGTGGACGTAGCTCTCGATGTCCTGCGGCAGGTCGAAGTTGATGACGTGGGACAGGTCCACCACGTCGATCCCCCGGCTCATCACGTCGGTGGCGATCAGGAACTTGATGTCCCCGGTCCGGAACGCCGCCATGATCTTTTCCCGCTGCGACTGGGGCAGGTCGCCGTGGATCACCGCCGCCCCGCGGACGGCCCGCTTGAGGTCCCGGTACAGGTTGTCCGCCCACCGCTTCCGCTCGACGAAGATCAGCGCCTGCCGCGGCTTCTCCCGGTCGATCACCTTCAACAGCAGGTCGAACTTCTTCTCGGCGTCCACCGTGAAGTACGACTGGCGGATCTTCTCCACCGTCGGCATGTCCGGCGTCAGTTGCAGGTGGACCGGCTCGGTCATGTAGCGGTGGACGAGCTTCTTGATCGGGTCGGGCACGGTGGCCGACATCAGCAGCGTCTGCCGGGCCAGCGGGCACCGCTTCAGGATGCGCTCGATGTCCGGGCGGAAGCCGATGTCGAGCATCCGGTCGGCCTCGTCCAGGACGACGAACTTCACGTCGGTCAGGCTCATCGACCCGCGGCGGAGGTGGTCGAGCATCCGCCCCGGGGTGCCGACCACGAGGTCGCAGCCCCGGGCCAGCCCTTCGAGCTGCTTGCCCATCCGGGCACCGCCGTACACCGCGACCGTGCGGAACCGCCGGCTCGGGGCCAGCGTCTCGGCCTCGGTGGCGACCTGGAGGGCCAGCTCCCGGGTCGGGGTCATGACCAGCCCGATCGGGCCCTTCAGGTTGTGCGGCCGCCAGCGGTTCATGAACGGCAGGAGGAACGCGGCCGTCTTGCCGGTCCCGGTCTGGGC